>JAAETM010000437.1 GCA_024228395.1 bacterium
CCCGGACGTGTCTGGTTTCTTGAGATCGTGTTCATTCGCTGACGCAGAGTACCGTGCCAGAGAAGAATCCGCCGCCAATTTCCCGCGGGTCCGACTACCAGAGGTCTACCGGCGGATTCTGCTCTGGCTCCGTATCGCTTTCTGGCCTAACTGCAAAGCACCAACGATTTCACCGGCCACCTCATCTATTGGGCGCATGGTCTGCACCTTGCGTGCGGGATTGGAAAGGTATCTCGAAAATCGTGCTCGGATCACGGCCTCTTCTCTAGCGGGTGACCGACCAAACGCGCGCTCGTTTTGGCGACGAACAATTTCAGGTACGCACACTTCGAGCTCCAAGGATGGCAGCAAGACAAAGGTCGTGGGGCTCTGCTCGATCTCCGTCCGAATCCGGAAGTACTCCGGATGCACATCCTTCGGGTAGATCATGAAACCGGAGGACAAAGCGAATACCCCGCGCCCATCGTGCTCGCACAACACGTGCAAATAGGTAGAGACATTCTCATGGGCATAAGCCCCGTAATCCTGCCGATCAATGAACGCGCCTATGTCCCCGTTGCGACCCAAGAAGACCGTATCCAAGTCAAGGAAAGGGATGCCCAAGCGCTCAGCAACCAAGGCCCCCGTCGAGGTTTTTCCCGCCCCACCAGGTCCTATCAGCTGAATCATCGAATTATGCAATCGAACCACCACCCTGCCGATCGTTCGCGTGCAGCAAGACGTCAACCACCGGCGCGAAGAGAGAGTGCAGAAGTTCCGGAGCTTGAACCAGAGGGATCCAGCGGAACGAAAAAGTCAGACCCGCTTCGGTTGGCCCGTCGGTCACTACGTGCTGCCATCTGTCGGGCATGTCGGAGTTGGGCTCGAGCAAGAACACATGCCACACCTGATCCTCGAGGGGTCCATCCGATGTGGGACCGGAGGGGAGCCGTCTCTCAAGGCGTGCCAGCTCGGGGTGCAGACGCACGCCTGTAAGGCCCGATTCCTCCTCGAGTTCTCGGATGACCGCTTTGGCTGCAGGCTCATTGGGTCCCATGGTGCCCTTTGGAATCTGGACCGTGCCATCGGGGTGCTCAAAAAACCAAAAGTGCGCGCCCCCCTGGCGCACGGCGAAGAACACATGCGATTGCTTTTGTTACGACCATGCAACTGGCCTCGCCTCCCGATCGAGATGAGTTGTCATCCGTCATAGCCCAACCTTTTTCATCATCAAGTTGGTCGTCGATCGAAGAATCCGAGATGGCGTCATTTTCAAATTCTGCTTGCTGGATGGCTTCATTGAGAGTGAGGTGCCAGGTGTCCGTAATCGAGTTCCAATCAGAATCGCAACCAAAGAAGAAGAAGAAGCCGGTGCCGTCCGGATCTCCGCAGATTGCGGCGCGTGAGACAGGTGATTGAGTTCGACCGCTTATGGAGTAATTGCGCCCATCCCTGCGATGGTGGCGATCATCGACAGGAGACCAGCGCACGGGTTTGGCGGTACCGATTCTTTCAGGAGGCCTACACATCGTTCGCCTGACGGCTGGAGTGATCCGCCGCATCTACGGCGCCGTCCCCCGCGCGCATCATCCCATTGGACGCCACCCCGTGTGTTGTAGATTGCAGCCGGGGCCACAAAAGAAAACCGAACATGTAGCCCACAGGAAGAAGGCCGAGCAGGGAGAAGCCAAACCAAGGCAACAACGGAGCTCCACTCCTCCAGGACATGTACAGGGAAAAGGAAGAAGCGGTTGCGAGCCCCCCCACACCGACGATCCAACTGAAATGAGATTGAATCATGTTGCCTCCGACAATTGGATTTCCGCTCCTACTGACCGGAATAGCCGACTGAGGAGACCGGTTCCACTGCGCGACTGCCCAAGCTCGAGCAAAATAATTGATTCCGCATGCCATTGAAATACTGGGGTCAGAAGTGGTGAACAGGGTTGGCTGGGTGAATAGGCAAGTCAGCATAACACGCCGCTGGAATCTGGTCGAGACAAGGAGGGTACCCTGCCAGAGAAGAATCCGCCGCCATTTCCCTGCGGGTCCGACGAGTAGAAATCTACCGGCGGAATTTGCTCTGGCTCAGTATCTCTCCAGTATCTCGACTAAAACTTCCAGATATCCTCCGTGTCTTCCGGCTTGGGCTGCACGAGGGAGAACTTTTTGCTGTACAGGCGGCGATTGTAGTTGGACCAGAAGGGGGATGAGATAAACATGGGATTGCGTTCGAGAGAAAACTCCCAAGCGTTCAGCATCTGCAGCAGCCGATCTACGATTTCGGGTTGCTCGCCAATCAGGTTTGTGGTTTCGCCGATGTCCTCTCTCAGGTTGTAGAGCTGCGGCAAGAGGGAATTTGGTCGCAAGAGCTTCCAATCCCCCACTCGAACGGCCGAGCCACGCAACGCCATGCGCCAATAGAGTGCCCCATGCGGTGTGGCACCACCTTCCTTCTTTTCACCGGATAGGAATGGCAAGAGATTCACGCCGTCGTAGATCGGTCGGTCCTTTTTCTTGCGCCCTTCGCGTTCCTGCCGCACCCCAGGCCGGGGAGCGGAGCCGCCCGCAGCAGCCACCATCCTCGCTTGGATGTCGAGCGAAATCACTGGCTCGGAATACACGCTTGGCTTCAGTTTCGCTGGCCAATGGTAGAGCATCGGCACGCGTATCCCCCCTTCAAGAAACGTGCCCTTGGTGCCACGCAGGGGCGCATTGACCGCATGGCTAACCTCGACCGCCCCCCCGTTGTCGGAGATAAAAACGATGAGCGTATTGTCCAGCTCTCCCCTTGTTTCTAACTCGGCAACAATCTTACCGATGTTCTGGTCCATGCAATGCTGCATGGCGCAGTAGGTGCGCCGGGTCTTGTTCTGAATGTGTGCAAAACGGGCAAGGTCTTCATCCTTGGCTTGCATCGGGCCATGGGGCGTGTTGTAGGAAAGGTACAGGAACCAAGGCTGCTCGGCCCCTGAGTTCACCACCCCACGCTTGCCGCGAATGAAGTCCAGAGCTTCAAGCGTGAACCAATCGGTCAGATAGGGTGCGCGTATTTCGGTAGGCTTCCCGTGTCCATGGAGAAGCTTGTTCTTTTTGAGGGTCGGCCAGTAGGGGTGACTCCCACCCAACATGCCAAAGAAAAAGTCAAAGCCACGGGCGGTGGGATGCTGCTCTGGCAGGGACTCTCCCAGGTGCCACTTGCCCACAATCCCGGTTCGGTAGCCCAACTCTTTGAGCCGCTCTGGCAGCAGGGTTTCGTCGAGTGGAATACCCGCATACTCAGGTTTCAGATATCCCGGACGGCTCAAATTATGCTCGAAACCAAATCGCGACCCGTAGCGCCCTGTCAACAACCCTGCCCGGGAGGGTGCACACACCGAATTCGACACGTAACCGTCTGTACATCGAATCCCGCCGGCCGCAAGACGATCCAAGCTTGGAGTCTGTATCTGCAACGAACCGTAGCAGGACAAATCCCCGAAGCCCATATCATCGGCCACGATCAACAGCAGATTGGGCGGCTCTTCCGCAGCGCAAGGATCCGCCAGTAGCGAGAAACAAAACGCAAAAAGGAGGAGCCTGCAATTCATCACGGATTCAAGAGCCTTTGGCGTTGACGCAAATGGAAGTCGAGTTCGCACCACCCAACTCTATGTTCACCTGCAGGATCCCGCAACGGTCCCCACCTGCCTGGCACCTCGTCCTGCCGCTAGCCCGGATATTTCATGAAGACGTACTCCAGGCACGGCAGCTCGGTTCCTGGCAAGGCTTTGCGGATTTTGACCCCGCAGGCAATGCAATGGAGATCCCCTTCACAGGTCCCAAAGGGACCTGTGATCCGCTGCGCGGACCGGGGCTTACTTTGAAGGCAAAATCCGAAAAGTCCTGTCAGGGGGCGAGAGGGTCCCGAAGGGGACCGCTTGCGAAGCCTGGGGTGCGTATTCATGAAGTGTCCGGGCTAGCCTTCCTCCCCGGAGAATTTACCCATGAGGACTTGTGCAATGACGCCAAGGATAATGCCCGCGACCATTCCATACCCGGCTCCCATGACAATGCCGATCGGCGGTGTTACGACCCCAACGCCCGCCCCGGCGATCAGTCCGAACGGAACCCCTAGGGCTACCATACTGTCCTTGATTTCCATGTGATGAAAGGGCCTCCTTCATCGGCCTATTGGTTTGCTGTGCGGCCAACACAGGCAGACCAGGGGAACCGGTCCGAACGAATGTGAATGTTCCGCAACGTAGATCCAGAGGCTACCCCCCCGCCGCTGCCTTGCCACAGAAGAAACTGAGACCATACAAAACCCGGACAGTGGCGAAGCAAGGGCGAACTTACACGTCAAGCCAACCCCGATGTACGTGAAGGTATGCCTGGTTCACCCCAACGTCAGAGCACATCACGGAATGGACTTCCGGGGCACGCCGCAGGCAACAAGCGTCTCCACGAAGGGGTCATGGGGCAGGCGATAAATGCCATCTTGCCACCTTACTTCGTAGAACCCCTCCGTATGCCCTGGTAAGAAGCCAAAGGACAAGTCGCCGGAGGGGTAACTCAATTGGATTGTGCCGAGAGCACCGCATTTGTGGTCACCACAAGCTTGGGCTTCCTGCAATGCCGAAGCAAGCTTGGACATGGCGGCCCTGTCGGAAGTTTGGAACTCACGGACTGCGCGCGACTCCCCCTCCAGCCCCCCTTGTGAATCATCCGAATCTGGAAAAAGGGCAATGCGTACCTGGCTCGGATGGAGCGAAGGCAGGCTAGGGTTCCGACCGAGCCAGGAGAAGATCGAAATGGCCACGAAGATGAAGAGCACAAATACGGCGATCCAGTTGCGCTTTCTGTTCTTTACCGATTGCTTCATGCGTTGATGATACCGCAATCCGCGGCGCGCGAAACTCCGACCGTTGCATCACCGATCCAGCCAAGATCAAGGACCCTGCCTTAGCCACGTGATTGTCGTTTGACCGATGGTCTCCGCGCTTCCATCGCTGGAAACGGTCTGCATTCCAGGCATCTCCAGACTCCATGAGTCACCCTTGGCTTCAAGAATGCCAGACACTGCGGTGGTCTCTGAACCATCAGGCCTGGTGAGGCGGACCCCATCGAGGTGAAGTCGGCATTCAAGAAGCTCACAGCTGGCCGCTCGCAGGGTGAGGGAACCCAAGACCGTCTCTCCCTGATGCAGGCGGGAAGCGACTTCTCGAAGAGCCGCCGGACGATTCGAGTCAGTAGGTTGGCAGGAACCGCTCAGCATGGCGGCAAGGAATAGGAGTTTGATCTTCATCTGTACCTCATTGGTGAGCGGCTAGACGAATACCCAACCAGGTTCGGTATTTCGTCCCCCTAAAACTTGATCGTGATGCTGTCGGAGGAGTTCAGCTCCGTGCCATCTCGGAAGAGGGATTGCAAGGTCCATGCTCCGGGTACAAAACCGTGGGTGTTGAGATCAACCGGCATCGACAAACGGCCCATGGAGTCTACCTGGCCCACGGAGAGGCGACCGCCATGGCCGGCGATGCACAGAACGCCTTCTCCAAATAGGATTCTGTTGAAACTATCGCCGTAGGCGAAGATTGCGAGAGATCCAGGGGGCGCGTTTTCGAGGGTGAGTTCCAGGTGATTGATTTTTTTGTCGGTACTTCCGTGGGCATGCAGCCCGGCGCCCAAGCCGGTGGAATTCGGTTTGGCTGTGCAGGAGAGTCTGCCGATCTCAGGGATTAGGCGGCGGATGGAGACCCGGTTGTTCAAGTCTTCGGCGATGGCGAAGGTGGGGAAGCCTTGGGGGTCGGCTTTCGGCATGGCGATTAGACGGGGACCGTGCACGTAACCCCTGACCAGGTTCGGCAAGGACTCCTCGGACAAAACCTCTCCCGTTTGACCATCGATTACTTGCAAGCCCAAGGCGCCGTTTGCCGTGAACCCGGTTTCCAAGGCGACCAGGTCGGAGTTGCCGTCGTCGTTCAGGTCACCCACATCCAGCAGGCGACTTCCGAAGCAGACGTCCGTGGAAAGGTCGCAGGTAGAAGACCATTGCACGCTGCCATGGACCGCGGAGATGCGCCCCATGGCGCCCTGGAAAACGCCGCCGTACGCCACGCTCAACGCTTGCGAACCCGCGCGGTCGGACACGCTGATAAGCGGTTCCGTATTGCCCGTCCGCACCATCAGTTCCGGAATGGAAAATTCACGGATTGTTTGTCCTGTGGCGCCGGATGCGATGACCAGAAAAGCCTGGGCCGAGTTGGAGGCTCGCTGCGTGAAGCCCAGGTCGTTCCTGCCATCCCCGTCCTGATCCGCCAACAGAACCGCGCCTTCGATCGACGTGCGTCCGCTGGGGATGACGATGCTATAGATTGGCTGGCCGTCGGCACTGGACATCAAGCTGTAGGTCGTCGGACCGATCAGAGTCCCATTGGTACGGCACAGGATATCCTCGAATCCATCGCCATTCATGTCGCCCAAATTCCTGGCGAACGACTGCGCATGGGCCACGAAGTTCATGCCTACCGGAGGACGGAAGGTGAACAGGTTGGAACCATCCGCCCCCGAATGAATGCGCAGTTCCCCTTCAAAGGAATTGCCGGCACCAGATCGACTTCCGAGCATCACGATATCGGCGATGCCGTCACCATTTCGATCGGCAAGCGACGTGAAGCCATCCCCGTAAAACAGGGCGGCAGCCGGCACGGTCAGGTGGAACATCAGGTCCCCCGTCGCGCCCGAGTGCACGGTGGCGATCTCGCCCCCGCCGTGGCTGCTGCCGGAGATCAACAGCTCCGGCACACCATCCCCATTCAGGTCATCGAGGGAGACCATCGCCTCGCGCCAGGCAAAGTTCGCGCCCGTGGGCCGATCGATGTGGTAGAGCTCCTGGGACTGGCCGAATGCGGCGCCCGCGAGCAGGGTCCATGCGCAGATGTTTGTGAAGAGTGTTTTCATGGTGTGTTCCAAGGGTGGGGTCGGTGGGAGTGGCACCCCCTTACAGGCGCCCGCCCCATTCCCGTTTCAGCTTACTTGAAAGTTTCAGATTTGGGTACCAGGGGAGTCATACGCACCCCTACGGAGCGATTGCCATCCCCGAGGGGTTCAAAATCGGCCTGATCCCCGGAGACCTCCGCAAAACCCTCGGCCTGCACCCTCCAGGTGAAGCGCGCTGCCTGGGGCAAGCCAACCAGGGCTGCGGGGCCCTCGAAATCA
Source organism: bacterium (assembly GCA_024228395.1). GTDB lineage: Bacteria > Planctomycetota > UBA1135 > UBA1135 > NORP259. Next base: position 7,180 of record JAAETM010000437.1, read on the forward strand.
TTCCATCGCAGGTTGCCCACGATGCGAGTCCACTTCCAGATTGGCTCGCTACCCGCCTCCAAATCGGAATCCAAACGGGCCCTAAACCGACGTTCAAATCCGCCCTGCACGCGTACCACCACAGCAAATCTTTCCAAGGCCTTGCCCGTGTCCTCGCGCACCACGCGAAAGCCCCAATCGCACGCCTGCAAGCCATCCAACAACAGCACATCGACCCCGTCGTTGGGTCCTTCCAGCGGCACCGTCTGCACCTCGAAGGTGACCTCATCGGCCAAGGACACCACGTCCAAGGTCAAAGGCCCCACGGGCACGGTATCGAACTTGAAGGCCGCACTGGACCCATGTTCCGGCGACGGCTTCCAAGTGGTTGGGTAGACGTCCCTCAAGCTCTGGTTTTGGTCGCGTAGGAAAACCAATAGTTGCCCCGCATACGTGCCCGATTGACTGCGAATGATTCCGGACAGGGCCCCTGCCGTGGCCACCGGATCCAGGGGCACATCCTGCACCTGAACCACGGCGGGATGCAGTTGAATGCGGGTGGACCAAACATCGTGCAAGGGCGAAGCCACCTGCATGAGGTAGTGGCCCGGTGCCAGGTACTTCAGGGAGTAACGCCCCTCCCCATCGGGCCTGGTCCAACGCACACCCTTGTTGATCGGATTCCCCTGATCGTCGATGGATTCCATGATGACTTGCGTGTCCGCACCGGGAGGCACGCCATCGATTCTGCCTTGCAACACGGACATGGCTTGCAGTGGCATATTCAGGGTCTCCGCATCGAGCACGTTGTTCAGCGCCGCTTCCCCACGCCACAAACCGGAAGGGTGACGCACGACCAGCGTCCGTGGCAGAGCCGTGCCCCCGGGCACATTGGCGAAACGCACCCAGGGCAATTCCGCACCCACACGGACGGGTGCCACCCACTCCTCGGGCGTGCGCCCCTGGGTTTCGGACAAGCGCAAAATCGCTTCCAATTGCGCTGCATCCACCACGGTCGAGGTTTCGAGGCGCAGGTGATACGTGGGCCCGACCTTCACGGGCAGGGCGACCTCCCCCGCCCCGGCGGGGATGGCGATTGCGTCCGGGTGAAGGTTGCGCTCCACGGTGGGCCGATGGTTGCTGGCCGAGCGGGTCCCCAACCGATCGTCATCCACCGGCACCAAATGGCTTGCAGTCAGCGGCACGGAAACCCAACCCTGCCCATCCGTTCTGCATTCCTCCCCCGCCACGCGAACCAGGAATTCGGGCAGCGGGATTCTCGACCTGTGGTTCACAAGTTGCAGTCGGCGCTCGCTTGCCACCAGCCCAATGTCCGTCCCAGCGGGCGCCCGAAGGGATTGCAGGTCGACCGATTCCAACCCGTCTGCGCGCACGCCGCTGGCCACATTCGTTGTAGTGCCAAGCGACTCCGCCCCCTCTCCATCCTGTGAATTCCACCGCGACCAACCCCAGGTACCGGCCACCACCAACACCAGCGCGCCCAAGACCACCACCAAAAAGGGCAGCGTCGTTTCCAAGACCAAGGGTTGCAGCATGAGCACCCAGGCCTTGCGGTTCCCGCCATTCTCCCGGTCCAGCTTCTCACGCAGTCTCTGCAGGCCCCGGTGCAGGTGCGTGCGCACCGTGGCCGTGGGCAGACCTAAGGTGGCAGCGATCTGCATCGGCCCCAAGCCCTCATAAAATCGCAGCAACAGGGTCTTCCGATAGGGCTCCGACAGAGACAACACCGCGCCCACCAGGACCTGTTGCAGCTCCGCACGCTCCACCAACTCCCGGGCAGAGGGCACGGCCTCCGGCCGCGCCACCCGTGATTCCCGTGCCGAACGCCCCGCCACCGCCCGCAGGCGCTGGGTGGCCCCGTTGCGCATGACACGCGCCAACCAGGGCCGCAGGGGACGCCCCAAGTCCGGCCGGGCCCGCAAGGCCGCCAACCAGGTGTCCTGCACCAGATCGTCGGCAGCCCCAGGATCACGAACCAACTCACGGGCCAAGCGCCGCAGCCAAACCGCGTGCTCCAATAACAGTTCCGGGGTTAGGACGTTGTCTTGATTGTTCATCATCTACCCCCACGCCCCACGGCCTTGGGTGTTTCAATGATATCAAGATAGCGTCGAAGTTCCGTGCCGCGGTCGCTCTTACTGGCCTCCGGCCGACCCGCAGAAGGGCCCGAACCAGCGACGGTGGGATTTGAAGGATCGCGCAACATATCAAGGCCCCCGGTGCTGCGTACCGCAGCACCGGGGGCCTTGTATTCTTAAATGAGGCCTGCGCGAGAAAGCCTCCCCATTTAGAGTTGGTTAGAACGTCACAGACAAGCCGTTTGAGAAGTTCGAGGTGGTTGGGGTGCCGTCACCGGGCATTATGTCTCGGTACCATGCCTGAAAGTGCCAGGTGTTTCCCGCAAAGATGGGGAAGGGAACGGAGGCGGGAAGGCTGCTGGCGACATCGTAACCGGTGCCCACCGTAGATGTGCCCAGGGCATTCTCATGAACACCATCCAGACCGAACAAACCCTCTGAGGCGAACTCTCCACCGGCGAACAAGCTATAGCGGTAGAACTGACCGCCAAGACAGAAGAAGCCGCTGTCGATCAGGATGCCCGGATCATTGGCCGCGCCACTGACGAGGAAGTAACAAAGATAGCCCGTGGTACCACCTGTGGCTTCAAGGTGCAGGTTGGAGCCAACTCCGCTTCCGAAATATCCGCTGAGCACGACGGGCTCGCCGGTGAAGTTGGGTTCAGCGGGATCACAGAAGGTGGTTCCAGTTGCGATGGCATTCAGGCGCCCAGGAGTGTCCTCATAGCTGATCTCGAAGGCCCCAATTTCCCAGTTGTCTGCAATTATGGAGACATGGCCAGGTACGTGGAGGCCGTCGGGACCGACGATGGTATTGCTGTAGAAGAGCGACCCTGAGGTGAGGCTCTGAACAAGTGAAACAGTGTCCTCGGCCGTACTCCAGGGAGTGACATCAAAAGTGCCGTCATCATCGGTGTCCAAGTCATCGCCGTCAGCACCCGTGAATCCGGCGACTAGCATGTGAGTCACGTTGTCACCGTTCTCGAAATTCAAAGTCGTGACAAGGTCAGGCACGCCTGTGGTCAGGGTGGATTCACCAGCAACGAAATAGCCAGAAGCGCCAATGGTCTGGCCACCAAGGTGAACTACAGCCTCGATCACGCCACTGCCACCGGCGGGACTGTCGCCGATCACAATATAGGTCAAGTTGTTCAGGCTCAATCCTGGGGCACCAACTATCTCAAAGAACTCATCGGTGTCGCTGCTGACCTGATCTATTCGGATTTCGTTGATGGAGACTTGACTACCTGCAGAAGCGGCCAGAGCCATACCGGTAGAGAGGGCCGAAGCCGCACCGATGGAGAGGGGGAAGAGAAGGTTTTTCATGTCGGATAACGTTTTGGAGAGCGATTCTTGCGTATTCGGGCGGCGAATAACCCGGCCGCCCGTGTGTAAAATTATAGGGATGTGGGCGCAGATCCGAAGCAAAATGTGGGCAGAATTGAAAACCTCCCCCCGCCGCTTGACCAATCTCCGCCCTATGCCCTCCCACAGCACCCTCTTGCCCCGTTTTGAGATAGCCACATTCACCCCTATTACGGTCCTTGCCTTGGATTCGGCGCCCCAATACACGTTCCGCACCATGCAAGGGCAGACCTCCCCCTCCATTGCCACCGGAAAAAGCAACTTCCTGAACACCCTACATCATCGCCCTATCCGCAGGTTCTGACAGCGCAGCCATGCGGCTTGTGAGGACCAGCCGGGGAATTGCTGATTTTCAGGCGGCCTGTTGGAGTCAAGTCAGCAGAGCACTCGCCGCAAGACCCCTCGAGACGTGCTGCTCTTCCCCCTGCGTGACAAACCACGCGGGTGTCGAGTCGGGACGACTTCCTTTGGAGCCCACCATCCCCGTATGCTGGGGCCATGCATCGATCCAAACCCATCCCCAGCGAGCACAATGCAAGGGCCCTATTCGCCCCCAAGCGGGAGCGGGTCTACTTCGAATATGGAAATGAGTTACGTTTTCGCGGCGGCCAGGAATTCGATGCGGTGGATGCCTGGTGGTGTGCGGAGCTCTGTTTGCTTTGTTATGTGCCCGAAGAACGGATCGTTCGAGAGCACTTGGAACGGGCCGGATTCTCCGACGTGGAAGTGTTCGACCGTGGCGGCACCCACGCGATCCTGGCCGATGGCCTGCTGGCGTTTCGCGGCACGGCAGGTCGTAAGGACTGGTTGGCAGACCTGGATGCCTGGCTGACGCACGAAGGCTCTGCGCGTGTGCATCGGGGCTTTCAAGGCATATTGGACCACGCTTGGCATGCGGTTCAGGAACGGGTGGGCGATCGGCCCGTGCACCTGACCGGACACAGCATGGGAGGCGCCCTGGCCACCCTGGCCGCGAGCCGCTTGGCCCATGCGCAAACCGTCACCACCTTCGGCGCCCCGCGGCCGGGGGACTCCGAATTCGCCGCGCAGGTGCCTTGCCCCGTCTTCCGCGTGGTGAACAACAACGACATGGTCGCGCGGCTGCCCCTGTCGATGACCTACCGCCATGTGGGCGACCTCAAGTACTTCGACGCCAAGGGTGAGCTTTGCGAGGATCCCGCGCTTTGGGAGCGCCTCCGATCACGGGTGCAAGGCCATCAGCAGCAGTTCCGCGACAACCTGAGCCTCTGGCGCACGGGCCGCTTCGATTCGGTGGCCTACAACCCGCTCATCGACCACTCCCCCCTGCACTACGCGCTGCACGCGTGGAACCATCTGGTGGCTGAGCAATAGGAAGTCCTCGCCTGGGCCCCTCCAGGGCCCCCAGCCACACATAGCTATCATTTTTGATCGATTTATGTGCAATTTGACGAAGAATCGATCGATAATGATCACATGAAGATCGACAAACTGGTCCCCCAGGAGGCCGTCTCCCAGGAGCTGGGCAGGCGCCTGGAGCTGATCCGCAAGCAGCGCTCCCTATCCCAGATGGCCCTAGCCAAGCAGGCGGGCATCGGGGTTGCAACCCTGCGGCGCATGGAGGATGGCCAGGACGCTCAAATGGGGTCATGGATCAAGCTCATGCGCGCACTGGATCAGCTGCCCGCGATCGACGCATTGCTGCCGGAGGAAATCCGCTCCCCCAGGGCGGAGGTCATGGCGGAAAAAGGGCGCAAGCGACCGGGAAAACAGGGCAAGCAGGCCTGGGGAGATGAACAGGTATGACCACCGCATCCGTAATACTGTGGGGCACGTCCGTGGGTTACGTGTCGATGGACGCCGACGAAACCTGTGCACGCTTCGAATACGATTCCGAGTTCGCCTCGCGAAACATCCAGCTAGCGCCGCTGACCATGCCGGCGCATGCTGGTCGCATTTTCAGCTTTCCGGAGCTCCACAAACGCGCGTTCCATGGCCTGCCGGGATTGCTGGCGGACAGCCTGCCCGACCGATTCGGGCACAAGCTCATCGATGTTTGGTTGGCGCAGACCGGTCGCAAGCGTGAAGAGTTCAACGCGGTCGACCGACTGTGCTACACGGGTCGTCGCGGCATGGGCGCCCTGGAATTTGAGCCCGCGCTGAATCCCGAAGCGGCAAATGGCAAGACCCTCGACGTGCAGGAACTGGTTCAGCTGGCCTCCCTAGCGTTTGCGGACAAGGAATCCCTGGACGTGCACTGGTCAGATTCCGGTGGCGACCAAGCCCTTCGGGATATCCTGAGCGTGGGCACCTCCGCCGGCGGAGCGAGGGCAAAGGCCGTGATCGCCTTTCAACCCGACACGCTGGAGGTTCGCTCCGGACAACTGAACCTGCCCAAGGGTTTCGAACATTGGCTGATCAAATTCGACGGCGTTCAATTCAATGGGGACTGGGGCGTGGCCGATCCGATGGGTTATGGACTATTGGAGTACAGCTACTACCGAATGGCCAAGCTGTGCGGGATTCACATGGCCGAGTCGCGGTTGTTCTGCGAGAGCGGTCGCAACCACTTCATGACCCGGCGCTTTGACCGGGACGCCGACGGGGGCAAGCTCTTCATGCAGACGCTCGGGGCCATGGCGCATTACGACTATTGCGAGAGTGGCGCCCACTCCTACGAGCAACTTTTCATGGTTATGAAACAGCTCGAGACGCCCCAAGCCGCCCTCGATGAGATGTTTCGAAGGGTCGTGTTCAACCTGGTCGGCTGCAACCAGGACGACCACGTCAAAAACTTCGCCTTCCTCATGGACCGTCAAGGAAACTGGGACCTATCCCCCGCCTACGACCTTTGCCATGCGGAAGGCTCCGACTTCACGCGCTTTCATCAACTCAGCGTCAACGGCAAGCGCACGGATTTCAACCGGGCTGACCTCAAGGCCCTGGCAATGTACGCGGGACTGCCGCGCGGCCGCGAGAAAGCAGTCCTTGAGCAAACCCTGGAGGCCTTTGCGAACTGGTCCGGCCTGGCCCAAGAGTTGAACATCCCACGCACACTGCAGGACCATGTTCATCACACGTTGCGGATGAGGTGGAGCTGATTAGTTGTCGCCATCGATCCTAAGAGCCGGGGTGGCATCCAGAACGTCCTGCAAAATCACTTTGAGCGAAGCGCCTGCGGCGATTTCCATGTTCACTTCAGTAAATCCCTGAATGTCCGCTTTCACGATTCGATGGCGCCCACTGGTTGACACGTGCATGATTAGGCCCAATCGGCAATCCACCGCCAGAGAATCGGCCCGTCGCTCGACGAATGGAATGTCTTCCCCGACCACGTAGCAAGCGACCCCATCGACGAAGTACTTGAAAATCCAATCGTCATGACTCTTGAACAAGACCTCCTCCCCCATCTGAATGGTCCGTTCGACAGGCTCCTGGGGCAACTGATAAGCCACCTCCTCGGCGCACCCCAACAGGGGAGCAAAGAACAAAGCCGTGGCAACTGCGCCCGATAGTCTATTCATGGGTGGTTCGACGTAGCTTAGTGACAATTTCGACGTAGCTTAGTGATAATGAATTCGTCAAAGAGTCAGAGGTCGCCAACCAGTGGCTCCACGCCTACTCTACCAGGAATTGAATCTCCGTGATGTAGCGCTTCGGATTGCCCTTGAAGATCATGCCGGGGCCTTTGATGTAGACCTCGCGGCTGGGGCATTTGAGGGTCAGGTCCTTGGACTTGGCGTACTCCAAGATGTGGGCGTAGGTGCGGCTGAGCTCCTCGAAGGGGCCGTGGTGGAGGAGGGTGATGGCGCGGCCGCCGGGCAGTTCGCGCACGTGAATGCCTTCGGCTTCGACCTGCCGCTTGAGCGGCATGCAGGGTTCGAAGTCGGCGTCCTCTTCTTTGTATTCGCCGTCGTAGTAGAGCATCATGGCCTTGCCGGAGATGTGGCGACCCAGCTTGCGGCCGAGCTTGCCGAAAGTCTTGCCACAATCGGTGTAGCGGCCTTTCATGCGTATGCCTCCGATCAGGATAGGCTCCAGGTTCTTCTCTTCGACTTGGGTTTGGGATTGGTCCATGAATTGCCTCGCTTGGGTTTCTTGGGTGATGATGGATTCAAGGGTCTGAACAATGTCGGAGCGGTGCTGGATCTCCGCCTGCAGGTACTGGGCCTGTTGACCCAAAAATTCCAGGATGTCGCCGTCGTCGGTACGATCTGCCAGGATTTTGCTGATTGTCTCGAGGCTGAAGTCCAGGGCGCGCAGGCTGCGCACCACCTGGGCCACATCTAGATCCTTGGCGGAGTAGAAACGATAGCCCGTGACGGCCTCCACCTGGGTCGGGGGCAGGATGCCCTTGTCGTGGTAAAAACGCAGCGTCCGAACGGGCAGGCCGCTCATGCGCGAGAATTCACCGATGCTGTATAGATCCATTTTTGTCCTTGTTCGGAAGGCAGTCTACGGGCTCCAGCAGGTGGAGGGTCAAGCGGTGAATTCGAGATACCGGACGCAACTGCCTGGGTTCCGTGTTGATGTCCCGGGGCAAGCATGGAAGGCCCCCACGGGGCCAGGGACCGGGGTTGCGAAAACAGCAGGGCTCCCGAATTGCACGCAGCCCCAAAAAGTGAGCCAGTGGTGCTTGAATCGCCGCTTTTTGGGGGCCCGGCCTGACAAATCCACACACAACCCAGGCGGTTGCATTCGTGTGGGCTGCCGGGGCTCCTTGTGGACCTCCGCCCGCCTGGTCGTTCCCAATCCCACCAGATGGGAGCCCTTCCATCGTCGGCGACTCGACGGTCGTATTTTGCATTTCCAGTAGATCCGGGGCTTCAGGCGGTCAGCTGGCTGTGACCTGAAGAAATGTGTGTCAGGCCCCCCAATGGGGTGTCTCCATGCATCGATGCCATGGTTGGCGATTTCCAGCCTGGGCCTCGGGAACAGGGCGGCGGGGACCGACCCGGATAAAAACAAAAAAAAACCAGTTTGTTGCGTCCAGAGGGGGAGGCCATCACAAGAAGGGATGCCCACCCGACTTGGCTTGCCCAGGCCATCGCCGATTTCGGCGCTTCTAATCCGATGCCTAACCGTTACCAACTCCCCCCTCAGGAACCCGATGGAGCCAATGACAGTGCCAAACAGCGCCCTATCAATCGGATCGGGCGGCCACGCAGCACAGAGCGCCATCGCAAGATCCTGGGGGCCGCCCTCACCCTCGCAGGGAGCAATAGCTATGGGAACATCACGATCGAAATGGTGGCAAGAGAAGCCTGTGTCGCCAAAACCACCATCTATCGCTGGTGGAGTAGCAAAGCTTCCTTAATCCAGGAGGCAACCCTCCCCACCCCTTTGCGCACCCCAAATACGGGCTCCCTGCGCGGAGACCTTGTCCACCTCCTGGAACAGCTGAACCCCCGCCTCCCCCAGCAAGTGAGCAAGCACATCACCCTTGGTCTTTGGGCAGACCTGATAAGTTCCCCCCCCGACTCCCAGGCCCGCGAGCTGCACAGCGCCCTGATACAACACGAGAAAGCAGTGGTTGAAAAGGTCCTCATGCAGGCCGTAAAGGTCGGTGACCTCCGAGAATTCGAGAGCGCCGACTTGACCCTCTCTTTCCTGAAAGGAGCCCCCCTGCACATGCGCTTGGCCTTAGACATTGCACCCGAGCAACTATCCAACGAGGAGATCGCGGATAGCATCATCAGCGGCCTAGCCCGCTGAGGCATCCCGCCCACTTGCCGCTGCAGAATGACTGGCGACCCTGGGTTGCGGCGGCGGCCAGGCCATTGTTGCCTGCGGGCCGTGCACGGCCCCAGTGCGATTCGCAGGAGCCGGGTGTCACAGCAGATTGGTAGAGCAACAGCCAAGGCAGCTTGTGGGCGACTCCGTTTTGGTCGCTGAAATGAGGCGGACACCATGTGATGGGCCGGTCCCAGATGACGAGGTGGGCTCCCGTCGCCCATGGTGAGAAGTTGCTTTTTCGACTTTCCCTGCGTCCAAGTGGGACTCCCAAGACAAAGACCCATAGAGAAGATTCGACCGATCACGTTGGCACCGCGCCCCCCCAACACCCTCCCCAATGAAATCACCCCTCCTAGTCTTGCTCATGGCTTTTTCCGCAGCGCCGGCCCTGCAGGCAGACGAGACAACCCCGCTGCCCAGTTATGTGCAGGATGCTGGGTGGCCCCAAGATGCCAACGGCGTGGTACAAGACCTCAAGTCCACCCGCCTGACCGGCTCCCTGGAAACGGAGCAACTGATATTGATCAATGACGTGCTCTTTTTGGCCTTCCGCCCCGGGCGTTACTCGGAGTTTGTAGAGCTTGCCAGGGGAGTAAACTCGATGCAGGTCATTCCGAATGGGGACGGAACCCACTCCCTGATTCTGGTGAAGTCCGAAGGAGCTGTCCTGATTGGCTGGGACTGGGATACGCCCGACTACATAACGACGCAGTCCTTGCCTGCGGATTTTGTCAACTGGGGGGACGTACAAGCCATGTGGGTCCAAGAGGTCTCCGGCACGCAAAAGCTGTATGGCTATGACGGCGGAGCGGGAGTAATCCGCCGGGCCCAACACTGCTCCGGGGTTTGGACCATGGATGAGTCGCTGGCTTCCCACGGCGCCTTGCGAGACTTGGCTTTTGTGGAATTGGACCCGACTTCACCGGGGGAAGAGATCGTGTTGTTGGAGAAGTACGACATGATTGTCATGTCGGCGGACGGGGAACAGATATTGGACAAGACACAATCCAAGGCCACCGACTCGATTGCGGTGCTTCGCTCACCCAGCGTGGCCTCTGCGGATTTGCTCGTGCACAGTTATATGGATTCGGGATCCCACTATGTACGGGTCCGAAACAGCACTCAATCAAGTCCTGGGTTCCTATTGGGATCCACCGATTGCACGGCGATCTTGCCCCGCAAGTCAACCCAGTTCGGGGATCACCTGTTGCTGACCCGCGGCGGAAGTGGCGATGTGGACGTGCTCGAGATTCACAGTAGCACGGGCCCCGGTGGTTTGGTCCTTAGCCGCAATGGGGCGGGCGCTTGGGTCGACACCCATGAAGACGAGGATCAGCGCCCTGTTCAAGCGGCAACTCTGGTGGATTTTGATTTGGACGGCCAGGAAGACCTGATGGTTGCAGTGCGAAACGGCAACA
>JAAETM010000438.1 GCA_024228395.1 bacterium
CCGTCCGAGAACGCGTGCTGCTTGCGTTGCCTTCGCGCTAAGCTTATCCGGGAAAGTTCGTTGTTGATGATCGTTGGTTTGTGGCTCTTTGAGTCGACCTCCCACAGGGTCATTTTCTCGGTATCAAAATCATACTCAGCTCTTGAAAGTGTGAAGGAGCCATCGCTTCGCTTCGAGACGTGAATGCGATCTATGTGCTGGGTGAGCTCTGCTATGGCCTCCGATTGCAGAGCGTGCAAAGACCAGCCGACGCCAACCAGGAGAACAAGTGTTGGTAGAAATGACTTGGCTGATGCAGGAAGATCCCTATCCCGATCTGAGGCCAGTCCTAAGTGGCCGGCAATCAACAATCCGAACCCAACCACAATGTGTTGAATCGCGAGGTCGCTAGACTCCAAATACATGTCCAATTCGAAAATGAAGTCGGGCTGTTCCCCAACAATCCAAAACGCCATCGGCAAAGTCAGTCCAATCCGCCACACAATGTGAAGGGGGAGATTGGCCAGAAATACGCCAACCGCATAACAAGGCAAGGTCACCGTGCTGATCAACAACCAACGTGCGCCGACCCCTGCATAGTCTGGCTCGTAGAGGCCCTCTCCGAAAACGGCGAGAAGGATCCACGGGGTTGCAAGAGTGACAAGGATGACTCCCCAGCCCAAACCATGTTGCGTCCAATACAGGCGAGCCTTGGAAAATCCCCGGTGTGAAATGTAGTCAGTGACCCCACGGACTTGATCGGTGATACCCATGGTCCAGCCGAACAGCAAACTCCAGCCGATCCATCCGCCAATCAGTTCCTCGGGCAAATTGAAGTGTGGAACAACAAAGGCTCGATCAAAACCCAGACCAAAAGCCATGTATGTGAAGATCACGAGACCCGAGCCCAGGAAGAAACCTAGGATTATCGAGTCCTTCCAGAACATTGCGCGCATCAGTTCGTCTCCTTGGCGAAGGGGGAGAGCAGGCCCGATGAATCGGGGGCGGCGGTAAGGTTTAGGAATAGGTCTTCCAGAGAGGGGGTTTCTGGATCGGTGACTTGTGCGCCTTTCGAGGCGAGTTGTGCCAGGGTCTCTTGTGTCGGGTTGAGCAGGGTGAGTTCGAGGCCAGAGCGTGAGGCTTTTTGGCGTAACACACCCGGGACTTCCGGCAAGGTCTGGCCGTCGGCGCTGTGCCAGTGCACGATGCGCACGGATTGTTTGATGTCATCCAGCGTGGCGTCGACGCAGAGGCGACCGTCTTGCAATATCCCGATGCGGTCGGCGATGCGCTCCACGTCGGTGAGGATGTGGGAGGAGAAGAGCACGGTGGTGCCGCGGCCGGAGAGGAAGTCGATCATGGCGTCGAGGAACTCGCGGCGCATGACCGTGTCCAGGCCTAGGGCGGGGTCGTCGAGGATGAGGACCTTGGGGTTGCCGGCCACGGTTAGGATCAGGGATAACTGCGCCCGTTGACCTCTAGAGAGCTGATAGACCTGCTTCTTGAGTTCAAGCCCGCAGCGACCTAGCGCGTCTTCCGCGAACTTGCGGTCAAACCCTGAGCGCGTGCCATCCTCGAAGGTGAGCGTTTGCTTGATGCGCAGTTCCTTGAGCAATTGGTGGCCCTCGGTCACGTAGCCGATGTTTTCACGGTCGGCGGATTTGAAGGATTGGCTGGCCGTGCCAAGCACGCGCGTCTCACCCAGGTGGGGGCGCAGGCTACCCATGAGGATACGCAGGGCGGTCGTCTTGCCAGTGCCGTTGCGACCGAGCAGGGCGTAGATTTGGCCCTCTTGGACTTTGAAGGAGAGGCCGCGCAGGACCTCTTGGCGGTTGAAGCGGCGGTAGACGTCTTGGAATTCGATGGCGGGGTTCATGATGATTGTTTCCTGTTCTTCTTGATCTGTTCTTCGAGGGCGGCGAGGAGGGCTGGGCCGTCAAAGCCCAGATAGATGCCGTCGTTCACGGCCTTTTCCATGAGCTTGGCTAGCCGCTTGCGGCGCTCGGGCAGGGCCAGGTTGGTGGTCTTGCCCGTGATAAAGCAGCCCGCGCCCCGTCGCCGGTAAATGACCCCGTCCCGTTCGAGCGTGTCGTAAGCCTTGACCACGGTATTCGGGTTCACCGTCGTCTCGCGGGCCAATTCCCGCACGGAAGGCAGTTTGTCACCCTCCTTGAGCTGACCCCGAGCCACCGCTTCCATCACCTGGCTAGCCAGCTGTTGGAAGATCGGGTCGGGGGATTGGGGGTTGATTCGGAACATGATGTACCTGGCGAAGCTTCTGGGCCTCTGCCTCTAGGTGTATCGGTTGTACTGGTACGGTCAAACAGTTTTTCCCGAAAAAACCGTCCAGGGCGGCTGTAGGGGGCAGGAAAGGGGGTAACCTGAGCCCCATGCAAACAGCTCCCCGTGCCATTTGTCTCGTTTCTGGCGGAATGGATAGCGCCGTGACCCTGGCTGAGGCTAAGG
>JAAETM010000439.1 GCA_024228395.1 bacterium
CAGGGCCCGTTTTTTGTGCTCAAACCGGGGGGAGAAGTCGTCGCTGTTGAGATCTTCAATACGGCCACGGCTGTGGGCGTAGGGCTTGGTGAGCACTACCGGTGAACCGGCTACGTACAGGTCGATGGCCTGGGCGGCACGGCGTCCTTCGGCAATGGCGCGGATCAGGATGTCTGGTCCAAAGGCGCAGTCACCAGCGGCAAATACACCATCCACGTTGGTGGCCTGGTTGTTCTCATCATATACGAAGGTGTTCCACTTGGTGGTTTCAGGCGCATCGGCCTCGCCTTCAATGCAGGCCATGTCTGGTTCCTGGCCGATGGCCGGGATGATGGTGTCAAACTCCAGAACCTCTTCGCTGCCCTCAACCGGCACGGGACGCCGACGTCCGGAATCATCCGGCTCGCCCAGCTCCATGGTGATCACCTCCATACCATTGGCGCGACCGTTCTGGTCCAGCATCACCTTGGTGGGGGCGGTGAGGAAACGTACATCCACACCCTCTTCAATGGTCTCTTCCTGCTCGATGGGCAGGGCAGGCATCTCGGCCTGGG
>JAAETM010000440.1 GCA_024228395.1 bacterium
ACTCCACCACCCACCAGAATCGACCTCGCATCTCGCTCACGACACGCCTGCAGTGTCGGCTTGACCAAGTTGTCGACCGCAGCCTGCTGAAAGCTCGCTGCAATGTCCGCGCGGTTCGGAATGTCCTCTGGTGCGGGCGTCGGAGCCAACGCATCGCCGCCACGGATGTGATACAGCACCGAGGTCTTCAAACCGCTGAACGAGAAGCCGGGTTTCTTGTCCTTGGCTCGATAACGCGGAAAACGAATCGCCTTCGGGTCGCCTTCTTTCGCGAGCGCCGAAACCGAAGGACCACCCGGGTAGGCCAACCCGAGCAAATGCGCCACCTTGTCAAATGCTTCGCCCGCAGCATCGTCCAAAGTGCGCGCAATGGGCGTCATTTTGCGCGGCCCCTGCATTTCGTAAAGTGCCGTATGGCCGCCTGAAACCACCAAAGCGATGCATGGTGTGGACGGGGGCTCGGGCAATTCCATGGTCGCTGCATAGATGTGCGCTTCGATGTGATGCACGCCGACCAAAGGCAACTCCCGGGCGAAAGCCAGCGCCTTTGCGTAGGAAAGACCCACCAGCAACGAGCCGATCAACCCGGGTTGATTGGTGACCGCGATTCCCGCCAAATCACTCAGCCCGACCCCAGCTTCCTCCAGTGCCTTGCGTACCACGGGACCAATCGAGTCCAGGTGACTGCGGCTCGCGATCTCAGGAACCACGCCTCCCCATTCCGCATGCAATGCCGCCTGCGTATCCACCACAGACGACAGAATTCGTCCTCCCCGTTCGACCACTGCCGCAGCCGTATCGTCGCATGAGGACTCTATGCCCAGAACCAATCCGGATTCTTTCAATGCCCTGCGATTTGTCATTTTGTCGCGGTCCTTGCGATGGACGGGTGACGGCCGAGCAACAGGTCAAGAGCCACGCTGAACTGGGCTTCCTGGGGAACGCGGGGCATGACGGTTATGCCATCCTGTTGCTCCCATGCCCGAATTTCGGCCCTGGCAGCGGTCGGGGCCCCGTAGCTGTCCAGGTATGTATCAACCGTCCGTTGCACATCCCGATCCAAGCCGATGACCACGTCGGGCACGAGACCATATTCGCGGCCTTCCTCAGAGCTGCGTTCGAACAATCGACCACTCGGCGTGTAGTAATACGCGGTGGTGACCTTGACTTTGGTTCCGTACTTGGGGAATCGGCGGATGGTTTGCACCATGCCTTTGCCGTAGGTCGGGCTGCCAACGATGGCGGCACGGCGGTGATCCTGAAGGGCACCGGCCAGAATTTCCGAGGCGCTCGCGCTGTTGCCATCTACTAAAACGACCAAGGGAATATCCTTCCAAATGGCCTCCGCGGATCGAGCCTCGTGGGATTCGACTTCGTGTTTGCCCTCGGTGCGCAAAAGCAGTCCTTCCGGGATCAAGCGTCGCGAAACGGACAGGGCTGTTTCCATTACCCCGCCCAAATTACCCCGTAGGTCGAGAATAAGGCCATTCATGCCCTGTTCTGCCAGGTCGTCCATGGCCGCGTCGAACTCAAGGGCCGTGCGCCGCGAAAAGGTCTTGATGCTCAAGTAGGCAATGCCCGGTGTGTCGGGAATCATCTCGATGTGACGAATCGAAGGATCTGCAACCAACCCTCGTTCGACGTTGGCATCGAATTCGGTCCCGTCCAAACGTTTGATTTGCAGTGCGACCTGGCTGCCTTGCGTACCGCGCAAGCGCTTGCCAAAATCGCTCGAGCTCAGGTCGGCGACCACGTCCCCATCGATACGGACCAGCTCATCGCCCGGGAGCAGACCCGCCAATTCAGCAGGGGACGATGGCATGCAGAACAGCACACGCTGTTTGCCCTCCATGCGGCGCATGGCGATTCCAATGCCGTAGTAGTTGCCCGCGGTTTCATTTTCGAGGCGGGCCGATTCCTCAGCGTTGTAGAAGCGCGAATAGGGGTCGAGGCTGCGAGCCATGCCGTGCAAAGAACGGTCAAGAATGTCGGGACCATCGATGGGCTGCACGAAATTGCCCCTTACAAAATTGCGCACATCCGCATACTGGCGCAGATCGGGCTCCATTTGGGGTTCCTGCATGCGTTGATAGATCAACGCAAACAGAACTCCACTGGTGATGCCCATGGCATAGGCGAACCAGATCTGTCGGGTGCTTTGGTGGGTCACTTGGTGTGTTTCGGTCGCAGGCGCGCTGCGGAACCGCTACCGGTTCCGTGGCTCACCGTGCAGGTGTCCTATGCGAGTTCGGCCAAGGCCGCTGCGAGTTGTTCGTCATTCGGCGCAACACCGTGCCAGCCAGGTTGATCTTCCATGAAGGAAACCCCCTTTCCGATGACCGTGTGACAAATGATTGCACTCGGCTTGTCGAAGGTGGCCTCGGCACATTCGAGCGCGTCGTGGATGGCGAGCACGTCGTGGCCGTCCACGTCCATGGCGTGCCAACCGAAAGCTTCGTACTTGAGCTTCAGATCGCGCACGTTCATGACATCGCGCATGTGCCCGTCGATTTGAACGTTGTTGAAGTCGACCACCGAGGTCAGATTGCCAAGCTGGTAGTGGGCCGCGCTCATGGCGGCCTCCCAGATCTGTCCTTCCTGGCTTTCACCATCGGAGGAGATGCTGAAGATGCGGTTCTCGAAGCCGGAGAGGCGCGAGCCCATGGCCATGCCGACAGCCACCGAAAGGCTGTTGCCCAGGCTTCCCGTGCTGAAATCGATGCCCATGTCCGCATTGCGGTGGGGGTGGCCTTGCAGGCGTGCACCGAACTTACGGAAGGTGAGCAGTTCCTCGTGGGGGATGATGCCCTTCGCGGCGAGCAGTGCGTAATAACCTGCGCAGGTGTGACCATTGCCCAGAACCAGGCGATCGCGATCTTCTTCGTGCAAGGTCTCCGGCGCCAGGTTGAAGTGCTGCAAGAACAGCGTGGTCATGAAGTCTGCCATGCCAAGTGGGCCACCCGGGTGTCCGCATGTTGCGGCATGCACCATCGACACGATGTCCTTGCGCACCTGGTTGGCGGTCGTCTGGATGTCAGAAATAGCTTGATTGGTGAGTCCCATGATTCTTGTTCTCCTAGAGTCCGTTACGCCTTGCGCTTGATGAGTTCTTGTGAGCGGGCGACGATTGCAGGTGCGTCCAGGCCGTAGTGGCTCAAGAGTTGTTCCGCGGTGCCGCTTTGTCCGAAGGCGTTGTCCATGCCGAGCATGGCCATGGGAACCGGCTTTCCGTGAACCACGGCCTGTGCGACCGCGTCCCCTAAGCCGCCTCGGATTTGGTGTTCTTCCACGGTCAGGATGGCGCCGCATTTTTCTGCGGACTCTTGCACCAGGTCGGTGTCGATTGGATCGATGGTGGCTAAGTTGATGATCCGCGCTTCAATGCCCTTGGCCGCTAGTTCCTCAGCGGCATCCAAGGCCGAAGCCACGCACACACCACAGGCGACAATGCAAAGGTCGGAGCCTTCGCGCAGGATCGCGCCCTTGCCCAATTCGAACTTATAGTCATCCGAGAAGATCACTGGGGTCGAGGCCCTGGAGAGTCTCACGTAGAAGGGGCCGTCGGTCTCAGCTGCAACGCGCACCGCACTGGCTGCTTCCACAGCGTCAGCGGGAACGATTACCCGCATGTGGGGCAACACGCGCATGAGCGTGATGTCCTCAAGCATCTGATGGGATTTGCCGTCTTCACCAACTGTGAGTCCGGCGTGGGTTGCACAAATCTTGACCGACAACTCAGGGATACAAATGCTTTGTCGAATTTGTTCCCAAGGCTTGCCAGCGGCAAACATGGCGAAGGAGCTTGCAAAAACAGTGTAGCCCATGGTCGCCATGCCGGCAGCGGTTCCCATCATGTTGGCTTCCGCAACGCCCTGGTTGAAAAATCGCTTGGGGTACTTTTGTGAGAAGGCCTTGGTCTTGGTGGACCCGGAGAGATCAGCATCGAGCACGATGATGTCCTCACGCTTGGAGCCCAATTCGAGAAGGGTTTTGCCGTAGGCATCCCGCGTGGCGACATTCTTGGCGGGAGTTTCGCTGGTTAGGGGAGCGATGGTTTGGGTGGAGGGCATCTAGATTGGCTTCCTTCAGGGCACGGAGAGTCGTGCGATTTGAGACGGAGTACGGGCTGTGTAAGCAGTCCTCAGGCAATGGCTCTGGCCCAAAGTGAGTCAATGAACCATCGTCAACAATGCCCGTCATCCTCCCACAGAGGAAAAAGAAAACCTATACTGAAAGCGTGGAAAGGTTCGCCTCAAGTGAGCCGATACCTGCCTATGGGCTTCCCCATAGGTCCCACGCGTTTTTTGACTTAAGCAGGCTTCCCATGACCTACCGCTCCCCCATAGTTTTGGCAGCTGTGGCCGTCCTCACGGCTACCTCTTTTGCCCAGACCCAACGCTCCGCTCTAGGAGTCCGGATTCAGTCCACCTTCCGCGCTGCGGATGCGAACAAAAACGGGACCGTGAGCGTGCTCGAAGCCGCCAAGGCAGGTATCCCGCCTGTTTCATTTGCGAAGTATGACGGGAACAAGGATCGCCGACTCTCTTCGGATGAGTTTGAAAAGTACTACCGCGCGCTGATCGCGGCGCGAAAGCAGGACCAAGCCAAGCGTGTCGCTGCAAAAAAAGCGAGCACCAGGCGCCGTAGTTTCAAACCGGTCACCGGAACCAAGCTGCCTGCACCGGTTTTCGCGCCTAAGAAGAACGTGGCGCCTGATGCCACTGGAAAGCCGGTCGGAGCCAAACCTGTACCGGTGGCTGCGGATGTTCCCGTGGCAGCCCCCCCGGTGATACCCGCCCCGGTGGAGCAGGACGCCCAGGTCAAGTCGGTTGAGAAAACCCCGCAACCGAAGCAACCCACCCCCGATACTGTTCGCAAGAATCGCGATATTCTGCAGGCAGGCGCCATCGGGAAGCGCTATGTGAAGGATTTACAGTCCAGGGGAAGATTGGGCGCGAAAGATGCCGAGGACATAGTGAATGTCATGACCTTGCCTGCCGCCGGTTTGAGCGCGGCCGAGAGTTTTCGCGAGTGGCGCACGGCATTGAACAATGCGCGCAACCGCATCGGTGTCCTGGTTCAGTCGGGAGCCTTGTCTGCTGCTGAAGGTCGCGAGATGTACCTCATTTTTGAGCAACGCGCCAAGGATGCAGTCGCTTGGATGGAGACCGGTGGTGTTACTGAAATAAAGCCCCAGCCTGCCAAGCACAAGACCCTGAACGACGCAGCCGCAAAAGGCAACGTGGACGGATCAGCCAAGCCCGTGAATGTCAAGAAGGTGGACAAGGCCGTTGGCAAGTCAGTCAACAAGTCCACCGACGACGCAGCCGCAACAAAGCGCGCCCACGATCAACAAGGAGCCAAGGACTTGCGCACAAAAGCTGCCGCCAAACAAGTCGAGGATCGTGCTACCAAGGACCGTGAACTCAAAGATCGTCAAGCCAAAGCACGTGCAGCAAAAGACGCTCAAACGGCCAATAAACTGCCGAAAGACGCCACTAGCAGTACCGTGCCTAGGGCAAAAACACGCAAACCTGATGCCTCCAAGCGTAAGGGGCTTTTAAAGAAGTCCCAGGCTAAGAAGCCGGCGGTGAAGGATACAAAAAAGGACTTCGACGCAAAGAAATCGGTCAAGCAAGACTCTTAACCAAGTCACAACGCTCTCCCCGCAGATCCTTTGGGATCGGTGGGGAGAGCGTTTTTCGTTAGCTGCGCAGGTCGCGGATCAGGCCCAAGAACTCACCGCGGGTTGCAGGGTTGCTCCTGAAAGCACCCAGCAGACATGATGTCATTGTGGATGAATTCTGCTTCTGAACGCCTCGCATCATCATGCAGAAGTGGGCGGCATCCACAACGACTCCGACTCCGAGCGGGTCTACGATCTCTTGAACAGCCTCTGCGATTTGTTGGGTCATGCGCTCCTGCACCTGAAGGCGCTTTGCGAAGATGTCTGTAATGCGTGCGAGCTTGGACAAGCCCAGTATCTTGCCACGGGGTATGTAGGCGATGTGCACGCGGCCAAAGAATGGCAACATGTGGTGTTCACAAATCGAGTAGAACTCAATGTCGCGCACCATGACCATCTCGGAGCAGCGCTCCTCAAACACACCCTCACCGACGGCGTCCCGCACGGTCAAATTCATGCCGCTAGTGAGCTCACTATAGGCTTTGATCACTCTCCCCGGTGTGCGGATAAGTCCTTCTCGATCAGGGTCCTCACCCATTTGCGTCAATAGGGAGCGAATCAGTTCTTCGGCAGCAATGTTGTCTTTCATTGCGCTCCTCCAAAGTAATCCACGAAGTTGTCGGGACTTTCAACGACGCGAATGCGGTGCAGTTTTGCGCCGTCCAGGCGAGCTTGGTGGGCGGAGATTTGATTCCAAAAAGCGATCGCCAGATTCTCTGCGGTCGTGATGACCCCGTTGAGGAATGGCACATCCTGGCACAGGTTCTTGTGGTCGACTTTCTGCCAGACTGCCGTGCGCATCACCTCGGCCAGGTCATTGAGGTTCATGACCATGCCAGTCGCGGGATCGACGGGGCCTTCCACGGTGACCTCGAAGCGATAGTTGTGCCCGTGCAGGTTGTTGCAAGGACCGTAGAGAGCGGCATTCTCGGACCCAGAGAGTTTTGGCGAGTGCAACCTGTGAGCTGCGGCAAACTCCTGGCAGTGGGTGATTTGAACAAGGGGGGCATTCATGGCGGACAATCATGCCGCGACGCTGGCGAACGGCCAAGGGGCACAACGGGAACGTTTGCGCTGATTATTGGCTGGAGGGGGTGAATTCGCCTTGTTTGGCCGCAGGGGCCGGTTTCTGCGTAAAATTTAGTGTCTCCGCGGCCTGTCGAGCGGTCGCTAAGAGGGAAACAGCCTTCGGAATTGGCCCAGCGCCGGCTAGTGGGTCCAGAGTCCCAAGAAGAACAAAAGGAGGCTTCCAATGACTGTTACTCAAACCATCCTTCGCTACGACAGGCAGAGCGCAACCAGAATGATCCCCCTTTTGGCGGTCTTGGTTGGCGAATACCTGGATAGAACAAGGGATATCCGTTCTTTCCGCAGGCAGCTCAAAAGGGTCCTTGGCCCCAATGGCCGCTTACCCGAGTGCCAACCTGAGCGGGGCGAGGCTTCCGAGCTTCAGGCTCGCCTCTCCACCCAGCTCCGCGAGTGTCGACTAGTTGTCGAGGAACTCGAAGGTTTGGCCTGCATTTTTGATCCCAGACGGGGCATGGTGCGCATCCCGGGTGAGAGTGGCTCCCTTGAGGGTGGGTTTGAGTGGTATCTGGGCTCGAGCAGTGTGATTTCCATCGGAATCACTGACCGCGCCAGCGCCTGACGCATCCATCTGTTCCGTGACTGGCCAGGACTCCAAACCGGAGTCCTGGCCAGTTTTTTAGTGGCCATTGGGCTGTCGCTGACCAGCGTAATGGCCTGGCTTCCGTGTGGATCTCCCGCTGCAAGCATGGCAGGCCCCTATGGGTCCAGGAAAGGGGGTCGGTGAAGTTGCAGGGCCCACGATTTGGGCAGAGCTCCGCAGAACGCGCCTGCGGAGCTTGCATCCCCGCTTTTTGGGGGTCAGGTCAGACAAATCCACACGGAAGCCAGGCAGTTGCCTGCTCAACAGCCGGAGGGGGTCTTGTCGTGTTTGGGCCAGCTTCTGGTAGTCATCTTTATGGTATGTTGTGATCGGGAGTGGGGGCCATGGTGAGACCACTGACATGGGCGATGGGTGCCACTAGAGGACTTCTTGGTATGAACATGAGAGTGGTTTAGCCAGCGGCGATGGTGGCGGATAGCAGGGGCGCTTGAGGTTTCTCCAAGCGAATTGGGCTGACCGGGGGTTGTGGCCCTTTCGCCAGGGCTTGGGCCCTGTCTTGCGGCGCAGGATCAATACGCCACGGTGTCTCCTGTTGAAAGAGTCACCAGCGGTTACTTGATCGAGTGATTGCAATGTTCCCTGTCGGTGTCGAACCTGGCGGATCCCTTGGAGTGTTGTGCGGAAGTCGTGGGTGGGGCAGGGACGCAACGGCAGGAAACAGGCATCCATAGGTGCTTCCATTCGGCCAGCTAGAAACGTGCAAATTGAGTATTCGGGGCCGCAAGAGGGTGAAAGGCGGGGTTATTGGAAAAGGACCGAGCTTTGGGCGCTGTTGTAAGTATTGGTGATTTAGTGGGTTATGACTACCAGACCGGATGTTGGTGGAATCAGGGACAAGGAAAGGACCCCCGGGCCGAATGAAACCCCGGAATCAATAACCAAGGCCATCAACATGTTTGATTGGCATGGGTGTTTAGTTTCTGATCCGCACTGGCGGGTCGACTCGACTCCCAAAAACAACCCTATCTCTCAACTCTCTCTCACCCCTCTCGGAGTGTCAAAACCCATGAAGCTTCTTAGCATGTGCGCCGCTGCCCTCACCTTGAGTGGATTCGCAGTGGCGTCAGAAACCGACTACTCGTCTTTCGATCGCGACATCGAGGCCCTCGTGTCTGGTCGCCTTGCCGATGACGGCGGACCCAACATCAGCGGATACGTTCAGATTCGTTACCAAAACAGTGGTGACATCGTCCCCGGCCCGACCCTCAACGATCTCGGTGGATTCAGCGTCCCCAAAGCCCGCGTCACTATCGCAGGCGAGCGCCAAGGCTACGGCTACAAGGTCCAGGCGGACTTTGCTTCCGGTACCATCCTTAAGGACGCCTACGTCGACATCCCCATCAACAACATCTCAGCTCGCGCTGGTCTGTTCAAAGCA
>JAAETM010000441.1 GCA_024228395.1 bacterium
AGGCCCAGGTGGATTTTGGTTTTCACGCGCGGCCACCGAATTCGGTTTGGGCCAAGTCCCATGCGGCCCGCAGGGCGGGACGGAAGATCCAGCGCTTCTTGTCGCGCACACCGACCAGGTTGCTGATGCCGCGGATGCAGTCGAAGGGCACGTTTTGAATTTTGCAGGCGAGGGCGACCGCGAAGGCTTCCATGTCTTCGGCCAGGGCGTCGGGGTAGCGGGCGCGGATGGGGTCGGCGTCGTTGGGGGATGCGCTGGCGGCACACACTGTGACCAGGCGGCCCGTACCTGCGCTCGTCGAAAGGTCCTGTTCGATGGGGGCGTCGGGTTGGCCCTGGGCGGAGTGGGTCCACTGGGGGAGCATGTCGGCCGGGCCCTTATGGTCCGCTCCGTATCCGGCGCCCACGCCCCAAATGCCCAGGCTAGCAAAGCGCCTGGCGGATCCGATGGGCAGGGCTTGTTCGTCGTAGGTGCCTGCGATTCCGAGCAGCAACACGTGCGGGGGCCTTGAGGTTTGAATCAATTCCGCCGCTCGGGCTGCGGCTGCGAGCGGACCAAAACCACAGAGCTCCATGGCTTGGTCGCAACCCGAGGCCAGCAGGGCGTCGCGCTCGAAGGCCGTGGGAACCAGAATGAGGGGCTGGCCTGGGCTTTTGGAACTGAAGCTCAAAATGGGGGAGTGGTGCAGGGACGGGAAGAGTCTCCCATGCGGGAGGCTTTGGCGCCAGAGTAGCCACTTGGC
>JAAETM010000442.1 GCA_024228395.1 bacterium
CAGATCCATGGAACCGTTCCAGAGTGCGTACCCGAGGGCGCGTACTTGAATGGGTTGATTGCCCGAGGGCAAGCCAACCAGGGAGTACTCACCCTTGGCATCGGTTTGCTCTGAGCGCGGAGCCCAGGTCTCACGTAAGCTCTCGTCCAAACGCATATCGGGCAAGGCTGAGCCGTTCCCCACCGCGATGCGCGCAAACTGGATTGGGTGCCCAGCATCATCACGAACCGTTCCCCTTAGCGAAGAACCCCCGCTGGATATCACCAAATCCACCTTGCGATCTTGTGTGGCGTTGCTGACCATGTCGAGGTCTACCAAGCTGCTGGGGTGGAAACCATCGGCCGAGGCTCCAATGGATTGACCGTCGGGTACATCGTGCAGTTCGTAATTCCCTTGGGCATCACTTTGTGCTGCGATCGAACCCGAGGCCCAACCCAAACCCCAGCTTGTTAACCAGATGCTCGCTCCTGCGATGGCCTCAGAGTTGGAATCGCGCACTTGGCCGTGAACCCGGAGTCCTTGCGCCAGCGTTAAACTCTGCTCCGTCTGTTCGCCCGGGAGGACCTCGATGGCATTGGATTTGGATTGTGTGCTGCGGCTGGTGGACAGTCGGTACGGACCGGGGGGGAGGCCGGGAAACAGGGCCACGCCCTGTTCGTTGGCAAGGCTGCGATAGTAGCGACGATACTCGTGGGAGTCGGTCTTGGTGCGCGCGATCACATGCACGTTGGCGGCGTCGCTCCCGTTAAAGCGCGCGACGTGCACCCGCAGACTGCCGGTGCCTGCCGTGCCGACCGGCTCTTTCGCCACAGGTTCGGTGACCGCCAGCGCGGCGGTTTTGCGGTCCGGCTTGGGGGGCTCTACCAGGTCTGCGGCTCCACCCTGGTCCATCGCAAGAATCGCGGGGGCATCGGTTTTGGGCTCCGTGTCACCCAGCTCGGAGGGCTTTGAAGAGAGGGCCGAATAGGAAAAAAGGCCAACCAGCAAGCCAGCGGCGATCAGGGCGATTTTCTTCATGGCAAACAAAGGGACGACCGGAGTCAAGGCTGCGGTGGCGGTGGGTAGGGTGGGGGAGGGCAAGGCAGCGAAGCCGATCAGGGCGGGCGACCAGGAGCCTTCCTTGTTGCCCATACCAGGTCCGAGCCGGTCCCGCAGAATCGCGTGGGCTCGCGTCAGTCGAGTCTTGACCGTTTTTTCTGGCACGTTCGATTGGGCGGCGATTTCCTTTGGGCCCAGACCCTCGAAGTAGCGCAGGAACACGGTGCTGCGATAGGGCTCCTTGAGGGACTGCACGGCAGCCAGCACATCTTGCTGTGCTTGAAGCTTCCACATGGCCGGCTCGGGACTGGAATCCGTGGGGACCTCCCCGGGCAAGGGTTCCATGCGCTTGCGCCGCAGGGCGTCGATGGAGCGACTGCGGACCAGGGCGCGCAACCAACCCAAACCAAAGGCCTTGGCGGGGCGCTGCATGGCCTCGACCCAGGCCCCTTGCACGATGTCCTCGGCGGAGTCCTGATCACCGACGATGGCCCGCGCGACCGATTGCAGGGCGCGGGTGGCTTGCTCCCACTTGGCCGGATCGGCGAAGTAGGTTTGCAGGTTATCGACGGGGGCGGGCGGCATGGCAACCTAAGGACGTAGGGGAGGCGCGGGGGTCTTCAAGAATAACGGAATTCTGAAAATGCGGGCACGGCACCATCCCAGCGATACCGAGCTGCGTACGTTGTCACGATTCCTGAACGCCAAGTGCCGCACACGACCCAGTGTTTGGCCGCGAAGCCTTGGCCTGTTCGTGTGCGGCACACCGCCGTCGAAAACCCTGACCACGTACGCGGCACCGTTTCGGCATCTGTTCCGCTACTGCCCCTTGGATTCTTTTGCGGCCTTTGCCTCGAGCACCGCCTGCTCTACCTCGCTAAAGGGAAAGAGCATCTTGCCCGTTTCGAGATACCATGTTTGGGAGAACTGTTGGATGTCCAGGCCGAGGTCTTGAATCAATTCGTACACGGCCCGGGTTCGCCCTCCTGCTCTGCTAGCGCCTTCGCCCTTGCGACTCGAGAGCAGGTCGCCCAAGAAGCCGAGCTTCAAAGATGGCACGTAGGTCAGCACGTACTCGTCGGTGTGCGTGGATGAATCGAATTCGTGCAGTTCGAGCCGTTGGGTTTCATCTTCGATGACCCGCAGCCCATCGATGACTTCGATAACCGGCTCGCGTTTGCTGATCTGCCACGCATCGGGTTGGATGCGGTAGGGGCGCGAGATGAGGTCATGCAGGTACTCGACATTGCCTTTCGTGGTAAGGATCGTCACGCCCCGGTCCACGTAGGAACGAATCCCACCCGTGTAGAGAGGGTGATGGTGGCTTGTCGCCAAGTAGCGAACTGGTTTGCCGGGGCAAAGTTGCTCCGCCGTGTCCAGCACCCGATCGGCGATCTGGCTGTTGTCGCCGCCTTCGACGATCACGCTGTAGTCGTTGAACTCGAGCAGCATCGATCGCGAATCACAATCGGCCAAGTCGATGATGAACACACCTTCCCCAAGGTCATGGGAGGGCAATACTTCGTGGACCTTAAACCCGATTTTTCCGTGACTGAAATCGGGGAACGCATCTTTGTGTGAGGGGGGCAAGGTGAATTGTTCGATGCCAATAGGCCCGCCAATATCAATCACTCGCAAGGTCTGGGCGGAACCGGATTGGGTGGAAAACCCCTCGCTATGCGAGAGGATCTCCCTGGGTATTTGCACGCCGCCGTGTTCTTCGTAATCGGAGAAATTGACCCATTCCAATCGGTCCCCCTTCGTCTTCCAGTGCCCGATGTGCTCCACCCGTTGCAATAGGTGTCGCTTCGAATCGATGAGCAAAGCTCGCTCCTCACCCTCCAAATCGCGGTAGATCACGACGTCGTTTGATCCGTTAGCTGGGAGCAAACGCAGATGCTCTGTGCTTTCCAAAGCTTGTCGCAGATACTCTTGGGGAAGGAGCTCGAGCTCGGCGCAATACCGGGCGGCAAGTTCCTTGTCGGCTAACTCTCTCACTTCGGAGGAGCCCGCTACTAGGACCAAGCCGGCTTCGGGTCCGAGCACGGTGAATCCATTGAGGGGGCGGTTGAAGTGGTAGGACTCAGTTTTCTTGAGGGTCCGAGAGCAGGGCATGCAGACAGAGGAATCCCCAGGAGCTTGGGAGGCCCTGTCGTCCCCACGCGTATGAACCGGAAGGGACCGGTCGACCAAATCCCGCGAGCTGGGCGTGCCCGCCGACTTCGCACTTGACCCACGGGCACAGCGCAGTGGTACCGCCAAGCGAAGAAAACGAAGCGCGGCGGGACGGGCGGCAGGGAGTCGGAGTGCGCCATAGTAATGAAGAAGGCGGGGAACCGATTCCACGGGACCCGCTGGAGCGAAGGGCGCACCGGATTGTGGAACCGTAACAAGGAACGATAACAATGGCATCGAACATGGAATCTATCTCACCAGGATTGCGACGGGTAGCAGACCTGGCAAAGAACGCCCCGAACAGGACTTTCTGGACTGTTCGTATGTTTTTAGGCCAGGACGCTCCGCACACATGGCACTGTCCGACCTGAGAACGGGATTGCAAATAATGGGGGGTGGCTGGGTTCTGGACGTGGACATCAAGAACTTCTTCGGAGCTCTTGAGCATGCCAAGCTCAGGGACATTCTACGCCTGCGGATGAACGACGGAACGCTGCTGCGTTTCATTGGCAAGTGGCCAAAGGCTGGAGTCTTGGAGGAGGGGAAC
>JAAETM010000443.1 GCA_024228395.1 bacterium
AGGGACTGGCTGATGGCAAGATAGACATAGTGATAGGCACCCACAAGCTGTTACAGAAAGATATCAAATTCAAACGGCTGGGGTTGATCATCATCGATGAGGAGCACCGCTTCGGCGTGCGCCACAAGGAGAGCCTCAAGGCCCTGCGGGCCGAGGTGGACATCCTAACCCTCACCGCCACCCCCATACCACGCACCCTGAATATGGCCCTGACCGGGCTGTACGATCTCTCCATCATTGCAACCCCACCGGTATCGCGACACCCGATCAAGACCTTTGTCAGCCAGTGGAATGACGCCCTCATCGTCGAGGCCTGTCAGCGTGAGATCAAGCGCGGCGGCCAGGTCTACTTTCTGCACAATGAGGTGAGCACCATAGAGAATATGGCGCATAAGCTGGAAACCCTGATGCCCGGGGTGCGGCTACAGGTGGCCCATGGCCAGATGCGGGAGCGGGAGCTGGAATCCATCATGCGGGATTTCTACCACCAGCGTTTCAACATCCTGATCTGCACTACCATTATCGAGAGCGGTATCGATGTACCCAGCGCCAACACCATACTGATCAACCGGGCCGACAAACTGGGACTGGCCCAGCTGCATCAGCTCCGGGGCCGGGTTGGACGCTCCCACCACCGCGCCTACGCCTACCTGCTGGCCCCGCCGCCCAGGACCATGAACACGGATGCCAAAAAACGTCTGGAGGTGATCGAGGCCATGGAGGACCTGGGCGCGGGATTCACCCTGGCCGCCCATGACCTGGAGAGCAGGGGCGCAGGAGAACTGCTGGGCGAAGGCCAGAGCGGCCAGATCCATGAGATCGGCTACA
>JAAETM010000444.1 GCA_024228395.1 bacterium
AACCGACGATGGCGGGGTCCTATGGAAACTCCGCTCCCCCTGGCGCGACGGCACTGAGGCCTTTCGCTTTGACCCGCTCGTTTTCATCGAGCGTCTCGTCGCAATCCCCCCCCACCCACGCGAACACCAACTTACCAACCACGGCGTCTTCGACCTCGCGTTCTCCCTACGCCACCTCTTCGTGCCCCGGCCCTCTGCCACTGACCCCGAAGACGAACACTGCCATGCGTCCCCCACCGCCACCGATCCTCCCGAGCCCACCACCAAACTCCACACCGGCTCATCCACCTATCGCCGGCCTGAACTCATCGCGCGCGTATTCAACGGGTAGGCCTCGCTCCCGCG
This sequence comes from bacterium, assembly GCA_024228395.1. Classification (GTDB taxonomy): domain Bacteria; phylum Planctomycetota; class UBA1135; order UBA1135; genus NORP259. The sequence goes on from JAAETM010000444.1 coordinate 346, forward strand.
TAGCGGAATCGCAATGACCCTGTCGGTCATGACTAAGGGGATCCCATCCCCCCATTACTGGGGTGTACGGTGCGGGAGGTTAAGGGCGCAACTGCCCTGACACCTAGGGCCCCCGCCATGCCTTTCCGCTGGACAGCCGCCACCGGGATGCAACAGATCCCTGGAACCCTACCGTGGACGTTTAGTGTTCTCGTCAACCAGAATGGATCCGTGGTAGCCGGGTCTGTGGATGATTTCGCCACGCCAGCCTGGTTCTGGACCCCAGCCAAAGGAGTGCAAAGCCTTGGCGCAGGCTTGACCCCCGCCGGGGACTTCGACGGCTGGCAGCTGCTCTCGATCTCCGCCATGTCCAAGGATGGCAACGCCGTCTTCGGCAGGGCTGATTCCACGATCGGTTTCGATGTGCGCTACTACCTCGCGCACCTCACGACCCCGGTCGCATCCACCGTTGGTGAGAGCTATTGCGGTGTCGCGGGCAGCGGCTCGAGCGGAGTTCCCGCAGCACTATTCGCAACGGGTTCTGCAGCGGTAGCTGATAACGACATTACCCTCCGGGCACACTTCGTCGCCCCGGGTCAATTGGGTTACTTCCTGAATTCCCTGGGACAGGGTCAGGTTGCCATACCAGGAGCCGACAGCCCCCTATGTGTGGGCGGAGGCCAAGCTATCGGGCGCCACAACCACCCCGGTGAATTCGGTCTCTCCTGAATGGATTGCGTGCTCTCCCTCCAACTGGATCTGGCAGACCTGCCATCACCTTTCGGTTCCACAATGGCCCAAGCCGGCCAAACCTGGCACTTCCAAACCTGGTTCCACGAACCAAGTGGAGCGGGGACTTCGAACCTAACCAACGCGGTCGCGATCACACTCCAGTAATGGGTACCGCGTCGGTCGGATACGGTACCAGACCCCCTATCACCTATGCACGATGCAAAGGTGCCAAGGGGGTTGACGCTGTATCTAACAGCGCTTCAGAGAGCTCGGTCGTGCTGGTATAAACGAACCAAACCAGGTCTTGAACCGACTTGTCGCCGCAGCTGGGATTCCAAACCGGTTCCGTTTCTGCCGTCATGGCCCGCATTTTGGCGAGCTGCACTTCGGCTTCCTTGAAGTAGCGTACGCGTTCGGCCGCGATTTGTGAGTCGCTGAGTGGAGTCTCGTGTTCGCCAGCAGCAAAACATGTGGCAGCCTCCTTCAAGGACCCAACGCTGAGTTCGAAGGGCACGGTCGTGTCCGGGTCGAGGTGCATGTGCGTCCATACGCCGCTGCCCCAGTTGAAACGGTAAGCGGGAACGAATTCCTTGCCGTGGGTCGCCACAAACTCGACCGCGCTCAAAACGAACTCCAGGTCCTCCTCGGAGGCATAGTAGGGCAGGGACAGACGCACCCAACCAGGCTTCATGCCGGTCAAACCGCGTCCAACAACCCTGCGATATGCCTCGGAAGTGCCCGCGTCGATGTCGAGCAGGGTGTGCCCGTAGGGGCCCGCACAGACGCAACCCGAACGGCTCTGCACGCCGAAGATGTGGTCCAACAGGCCGGAGGCAAAGTCATGGTGCAAGCCCTCGAAGATGATCGAGATGATCGCAAGACGAGGAGCGCCTTTCGGGCCTAGAACCCGAATATTCGGATGGCGGTCAAGGCGCTGGACCGCAGACGCGGCGAGCTCGACCTCGTGGTCGAGAATGGCTTGCGCGCCAACCATGTCCTTCACCAGGAACGCCATTCCCGCGCGAAGGTCTCCCATGATCGAAGGGGTGCCTCCCTCTTCACGCTCGTCAAGGTGGCTGACATAATCCACCGACTCATAGGAAACCGCGCCCACATAATCGACCGTGCCTCCCCCGGGCAACGCGGGTGTGCGCGAGACGAAAAAGTCCTTGTGCGCCACCAGAATACCGGATCCACCGGGGCCGCCAAGGAACTTGTGGGTTGAGATCACCACGGCATCGAGGCATTCGGTGGGATCATCGACGACCATCTGAATTGGCATATAGGGACCGGCCGCAGCATAGTCAAAGACCGCTTTGGCGCCACCCGCATGCAGGGTGCGACAGATGCTGCGCACGTCCGCGATGATGCCTGTCACGTTGGAGGCCGCGGTAAAGGAGCCGATCTTGAGCGGGCGATCCTTGTACTCTTCGAGTTTTGCGGCGAGCACGTCCAGGTTGACGCGGCCACACTCACGGGGCGGGATTTCGACCACATCCGCAATCGACTCAAGCCACGGCAGGTAGTTCGAATGGTGTTCGTAGGGCCCCACAAAAACGATCGGCCGTTCGCTCTCCGGGATGTATTGCGCCAGGTTGTAACGGCGCTGCAGGGGTTCGGGGATAGCGAGTCCGAGCACGCCAACAATCTTGTTGATCGCGGCCGTGGCACCCGCGCTGCAAAAGACAGTGACGTAATCGTCGTTGGCGCCAACGCTTCTGCTGATCACCTCGCGCGACTCCTCACGTAACTCCGTCAGGATGCGACCGGTCGACGAGACAGCGGTGTGAGTGTTTGCGTAGAAAGGGCGCACGTTGCGAAACCACGCTTCGACAAAGTGCAGGTAGCGACCCGACGCGGTCAGGTCCGCATAGGTAATCAGGCGTTGCCCAAAAGGCGTGTTCACGCGGGCCCGGCGGCCGATTTCGTTCTGGCGGAGGAACCCCAGGGTCTCGTGGTTGACATCGTTGCTCATGGCAAAAAGTCTAGCACGTTGGATAAATTGAGATGACGCCTGATTCGGCATCCGCTGTGCAACTTCGGGGGCCCTGCCCCGGGCTGTCTCGCGGCCTAGCCTATCACCGGGTGGAACTGCCATGGCAATGCCCTTTGGATGGCTGTCTGGGTGCCGGGCGCTGAAATTCAACGCCACATACCCCGGACTTTCCGCAGAATGGGCGAGGGGGCCAACCCAGCCTATCCAGGGAAGGCTATGCTTGTGCGCTACTCCGATCCGAGCGATTCTCGCACCAACCCAACACTGGCAGCCCTCGGGCCGCCCCCACCTCTTCAGAGAAAATCCCCATGCAGATGTCCTTTGACCTTCACCTCGACCTTGGCCTCGAGCCGAGCATCGAGAAGATCACCGTCGCCCTAAAAGCCGAAGGCTTTGGCATCCTGACCCGCATCGACGTGCACAGCACCTTTAAGGAGAAGCTCGACGCCGACTTCCGCGAGTACGTCATGCTAGGATCCTGCAACCCGAAGATCGCCTGGAAAGCCTTCAACCATGACTCCCGCGTGGGCCTGCTGCTCCCCTGCAACGTGACCGTGCAAGCGGCCGAGTCGGGCGGTTACGACGTGAGCATCATCCACCCCGACCTGCTGCTCGGCGCCATGGGTTTCACCGACGACCCCGTGTTCCAGGAAATCTACGAGGAAGCCCTCGAACGCCTGGGGCGCGTCGCCGCGAGCTTGGCCTGAAGTGTCGAGTCGGGTCAAGTTCACCTCACCATTGCGAACTACCAGGCCGTCTGGGTAGTTCGCCGGGTGGATCTCCAGGCCGAAGTGCCCAAGTCGTCTGGGCAGGATGCCCATGACCAATCGAGCATCCGATTCCTCCGCGAAAGCAATCGCGAAGTCATCGGCGTAGCGGACCAGGAAAGCCTGGCCACGTAGTTTCGGCTTCACCGAGAACTCAGACCATTTGTCGAGTGCCTCGTGGAGATAGATGTTCGCTAGCAGGGGGGAGATGACTCCGCCCTGTGGGGTCCCTTGGGTGGGGTACGTCATGTTCCCCTCCTCCAAGACTCCAGCCTTTGGCCACTTGCCAATGAAACGCA
>JAAETM010000445.1 GCA_024228395.1 bacterium
CCCCGGACCGCCGCGCTACGCTCCAGCCAGCCAGGGGCTGGCTTCGCACGGCTCCCCCTGAAAAGGGGAGACCGTCGCCGCTCCGCGACTCCGCCCCAGTTTCCCGCCCAGGGCTACGCCCGGGCCCCCGTAAGTGCTCGTCAAAGGGGGTCCCTTTTCAAGTGGCCACAAAGGTCCCTTTTTAACTGGCCATCAACACCCGCGCCGAACCCATCCATCAAAAGCGATTCGAGGTAAAGTTGAATCAGCCACCACGTAGTTCCTCATGAAGCCGGCAAGCGTAGGAGTCGGTCATGCCGCACACTTGGTCCGCTACTTGTCGGATGCCCATGTTCTCCATGACAGAGGCTGCAACCTGTAAGGGCTACTTACAAGTTCGAATGGAAGACAAGGGTGAAGAGTCTCGCTCTCTCCACTGGTAGGCTGCACAGGCGGTTCCCCGGCTGCTGCTTTAGCCTTCACCCAGCTGGACAGAAGCCAATTTGGCAATTTGCTCGCGATCCAGGTATGTTTGGGGAGTGAAGCCCGACACTCCCCAAACAGCAGAATCCCTCATGGGCCCGCTCAATGATTGGGAGGCCAAGAACGCGCCGGAATTTTTGTATACCCAAGGCGACACGTCCCTACTGCGCTTTGCACCTCGCGTATCCATCATTGGAACTCGCAAGCCCACCAAGCTTGGCACCCAGCGCGCCAACAACCTCGCGCGCCTCCTGGTGCAAAACGACGTGCTCGTAGTCAGCGGACTGGCCGCCGGCATTGACCACACCGCACACACAAGCACGATCGCAGCCGGAGGCCGCACCATCGCCGTCATCGGCACACCTCTCGAAAGAGCCTATCCCGCTGCCCACCGAGAGCTGCAACAAACGATCGCTCGAGACCACCTGCTTGTATCCCAATTCGCGCCCGGCAGTGAGACCTTCCCGAGCTGCTTCCCCAAGCGCAACCGCACCATGGCCCTGATCAGCCACGCTACGGTCATCATCGAAGCCGGCGTGAAGAGCGGTTGCATCTCACAAGGCTGGGAAGCCCTACGTCTGGGTCGCAGCTTGTTCCTGACCCGCTCCCTGGTCGACAACCCCGACGTCGAATGGACCTCAAAGTTCCTCGATCACGGCGCCATGATCCTCGATTCGGTCGAGGACCTTCTGGGCACCCTGCCCACCCAGACCCAACCGAGCCAAGACGGAAGCCCCGAGGTCTTCTGTGCCTTTGGCTGAGTTGAGGTACGGGTCGATCTCTTCTTACTTGCCCCGCGAAAAGTGGCCTGAGTCGGGCTGCCCGATCAACGAGTGAAGCAGCCCGGCCTTGGTCTAGGATTAGAAAACGGCCCTGGGTACTGCCGAGTCCGCGGCATTTCCCGCGCAATCCCTGCAACCCTGTGCGCTGAGCCCAGTCCCTAGTAGATGGAGCGGGGCAGGAGGGCGCGCAGGAGCCGCTACCGCCTCCCGCCACGACCTATCAGGCGAAGCAGGCCAAGGCCCTCCCCGAAATCGCCGTGAGCTGCCGCAGGTAGGCCAATCCAGGCTCTGGTAGGCCCTGGAGCACCAAAAGACAGCATTTTGCAGCCTGCCTGCTGAAATATCGCGTTGTTTTGGCACTTTGCCTGCACTTTTACCGCTATGAATATCCGATACTAATCCCATGGACAGACTCATCTCCTCAGAGCTCGACGCCTGGCTAAACGAGCCAATTCGAAAGGCCTTGGTCATTCGTGGAGCCCGCCAAGTCGGCAAGACCTGGCTTGTTCGCGACCTAGCAGCCCGGCATTCGTTGGATTTGGTCGAGGTGAACTTTGAGCGAGATCCTGACCTCGCAGGCACTTTTGCAGAAGGCTCACCACTCGAAATCTTCCGCGACCTGAGCCTTCACACCGGCCGCGAATTGCGACCTGAAACCAGCCTGCTCTTCATCGACGAAATCCAGGTCGCGCCCGCGATCCTTTCGAGGCTGCGATGGTTCACCGAAGAGCTGCCCGAGCTGCCTGTCGTAGCTGCGGGCAGCCTGCTTGAATTCGCTCTTGGTGAGCAGGGGTTCTCCATGCCAGTCGGCCGCATGACCTACCGATTCGTCGAGCCCATGAACTTCGAGGAGTACCTCATGGCGCACGGGCAGAAAGCCCTGCTCAATCGCCTCAACGAATGGACCCCCGGCCAAACAATCAGCGCGATAGCCCACAAAAAAGCAACGGCCTTCTTTGATCGCTACACCATGGTTGGCGGCATGCCAGCGGTGGTCAGCGCGGACGTCGAATTCGACCAGCCCAGCAAGTGTCGGCGCATTCAGACCGACCTCATGGCCACCTACCGCGACGACTTCGCCAAGTACACGGGCAGGATGGACCCGAGCTTGCTCGATCTCGTACTCATCTCCGTGGTTGCGCAGTTAGGCGACAAGTTCGTGTACACCAGAGCCGGCGCAGAAGTGAAACAAAAGCAGGCCAAGCAATCCCTGGAATTGTTAGCACAAGCACGCCTCATCACCCTCGCTCCCCACAGCGCCAGCAACGGCATCCCCCTGGCCGGATCGATCGACCCCGCCAAACGCAAGGCGATCCTGTTGGACATAGGACTCGCCCACGCCATCCTGCGAACACCCGCCCTCCAAGCCTTCCCAAAGCTCCAAGACCTCGACCCTACAATTCGAGGCCAACTCACAGAACAACTAGGCGGCCAACAGCTTCGAGCCATGCAACCCAGAGTCGGCCAAGAGCCCACCCTCCACTACTGGCAACGATCCGGAGGCCGAGCCGGCGAAATGGACTTCGTCGTAGAGATCAATCAAACCGTCATCCCCATCGAAATCAAAGCCGGAGCCTCCGGCTCCATGAAATCCCTCCACCAATTCATGTACGACAAACAGCTCCCCCTCGCCGTACGCATAGACACCAACCCACCTTCCATCATGCCGGTCAACCTGACCACCACCCAAGGCAACCCCGTCAACTACACGCTGCTGTCCCTGCCTGGTTACCTGCTCCATAGGATCAGCAACCTGGTGGGGGAGATGAAGGCGTAGGGGGCGCGGCAGGCCTGGGGAAGGAACCGCGTAGGCAGATCACGCCCAGGAGGTTAGGGCTTCGCCGTCCATGTCCTTTGCGAGAATCACGACGGGGCGACCGGATTGCTTCGAGGAGAGGGGTACTCGGTCACGCCTGCCGAGGTCGAGGCCTTCGACCAGGAATGCACCAACCCAAGCGCCCTCGCAAGCGAGCCAGCAGGTCTACCTTCTTGTGTAGGGCCGCGAGGATGATCACGTCGCCGCCCCTGTCCTTGAAGAAGAAGACGTAGTGGTGCTGGCAGTGGGAGTAGAGGATGTCAGTCCGGTGCTGGAAAACCGTTCACGCTTGAATCCGACCCGCGCCAAGACCTTCGAAGTGGCTCTCGAGCTGACCCGGATAGATCTCGGTCTGCTCTCCGCCCCAGGTGCGCGCTGTGTAGCGGCCGATTTCGAGAA
>JAAETM010000446.1 GCA_024228395.1 bacterium
CATCCCCGAAGCCCTCGAGGATCTCCGCCAAGGCAAAATGGTCATTTTGGTCGACGACCCCGATCGTGAAAACGAGGGTGACCTGACCATGTTGGCCCAATTCGTAACGCCCGAGGCCATCAATTTCATGGCCCGAGAAGGGCGCGGGCTTATCTGTATGCCCATGTCTGGAGCTATCTGCGACAAGCTCGAGTTAGAGCCCCAAACGCGCGACAACACCAGTTCCTTCTCAACCGCGTTCACGGTTTCGATCGAGGCGGTCAAGGGGGTCACCACAGGAATCAGTGCGGCCGATCGCTGCACCACAGTTCGGGCGGCAGCGGCAGCCGACGCGAAAGCCTCGGACCTAGCCCGCCCCGGTCACATCTTTCCCCTGCGTGCCAAGGATGGCGGCGTTTTAGTTCGCGGAGGGCAAACGGAGGGTACGGTGGACCTGGCGCGCATGGCGGGTTCCCGCGAAGCTGGCGTGATCTGCGAGATCATGAACGACGACGGAACCATGTCCCGCATGCCCGAACTGGAGGTTTTTGCCGAGAAGCACGACCTCAAGATATGCACGATTTCCGACCTGATTGCCTACCGCCGTCACACGGAAATGCTGGTGGAGCGCATCGCCCGGGATCTCCCGATGCCCACGCCGTTCGGCGACTTCAGGATGCACCTTTTCAAAAGCCAGCTCGACGGAAAGGAACACATCGCTCTGACCCGCGGGGTTCCGGACACCGAAGAAGGCCAGAATCCGCCCAAAATGGATGGGGACGCCACTGTCAGGGTGCACTCGGAATGCTTGACCGGGGACGTCCTGCACAGCCTGCGCTGTGATTGTGGTCCCCAACTGGACGCTGCGCTGGAGAACATTGGAAATGAGGACTTCGGGGTGTTGCTATACCTGCGCCAGGAAGGCCGCGGCATAGGCTTGGCCAACAAATTGAAGGCCTACAAGCTCCAGGATGAAGGTCTCGACACGGTGGAGGCTAACAATGCCCTGGGCTTCTCCGCAGACCTGCGGGAGTATGGCATTGGGGCTCAGATTCTGAGTTACTTGGGTGTAACCAGCATGCATCTTCTCACGAACAACCCCAAAAAGATCCATGGCCTGTCGGGCTATGGGATCGACATCGTAAGTCAGAAGCCCCTGGTCATAGATCCTAACCCTAGCAACGAACGCTATTTACAGACTAAGCGTGACAAGCTCGGGCACACCTTCGGGTCTACCTGCAGCCCCGGCGGCTCCTGAGGGGTGCGTTGAATCAGCGAATTTGCCCCCCTCGGCCAATTCCGATGGAATAGGAACCTGATGGGTCCGTCCAAGCGGCCGTCATGGGACTGTTACGTATGGAAAGAATCGAAGTGAACGATGAAGAGCTGGTTCGGGAAACCCTCGAAGGCAGCCGCGAAGCGTTCCAGATCCTCGTAGAGAGGCACCAGAGTCGCTTGTTCGGCCTTGCGCGTCACTACATCCGCAGCCAAGCGGAAATGGAGGATCTGGTTCAAGAGTCGTTCCTCAAGGCGTATTCGCGCCTGTCGAGCTTCCAAAACCAAGCCAGCTTTTACACCTGGCTGTACCGCATAACCAAGAACACGATTTTGGACCACCTGAAGCGCAAAGGGCGCTCGCCGGTCCAAGCCATGGAGGACCCCGAAGAGGTTCTCGGTGGAGTATCTGGAGCTGAGGGCCGTTCCGGCCGTCTACCCGCGCCCGATGCGCAATTGTTGAGTTCGGAGGTGGTGGGGATCACCCGTGACGTGCTGCAGGAGCTGCCCGATATCTTTCGGGATGTGCTGATCCTGCGCGAGCTGGAGGGCCTCCCCTACGCGGAGATCTCCGAAGCCTTGGGTGTGTCAATCGGAACCGTGGAATCGCGGATTTTCCGAGCCCGGGCGAAGTTCAAGGAAAAGCTGATTCAAAAGCACCCCGAATTTGTGGAGGGACTGTAACCATGCGTTGTGAACAATCTGAACGTTGGATTTCTTTGGGAGCGGATCAGGAACTCTCCGTGCAAGAGGTGAGCCTCCTGCGCGATCACCTGACCGAATGCGCTTCTTGTCGGACCTTGTCCGATGAAACCCGCGACATGCAACGCTGGTTTGTGACTCCTCCCCAGGAACCGGTCCCCCCCGGTTTCGCTGAACGGGTTGTGGCGGCTGCCTTTGATGGTCAAGTTACGACGGCCAAAGGTCCCCGTGGTTTGGTCCAAAGCGATGGCTCCGTAGAGGCCGAGAGAGGGAACTCCAGTATTCGGGGTTTCTTGCTGCAGATGACCGCTCTTGCGGCCCTGCTGCTGGTCGCCCTTGGCTTTGCCCTTGCGGGCAAGCAGGCATCTGAGAGCAGGGACATGGTTGCCGACGAAGTTTCCTTGGAAAGCCTCATCCTGGAGATGGATCAGGAAAACGTCAAGGAGGCCAAGTCTGATCCCAAGGATGAATCGAAAGAGGATTCTAATGAAAATGAAGAGGGCGACACCGAGTGAAAGATCGCCTCTTGGTCGCAGCCCTGGCGGGCTTCATGTTCCTTTCAGGCGGGGCGTTTTCCCGCCTATTGGACAAGAGGGCTGTCGCAGAGACCCCTTACGAGTCCTTTGCAATCAAGTTCGAACAAGAATTCGA
>JAAETM010000447.1 GCA_024228395.1 bacterium
ATAGACAAACCTCCCTACAAGATCCTGGGGGCATGCAACCCACAACTGGCCAACGGTGCCCTGGAGATGGACCCGGAGATCGGCGCCCTGCTGCCATGCAATGTTGTGGTCAGGGAGAATGACAAGGGATCGGTCACGGTAACCTTCATGGACCCACAGGCAATACTCGGCCTCAGCGACAATGCAGAGCTGGCCGAACTGGCGGGCGAGGTACGCTCACGCCTGCTGCGGGTACAGGAAGCATTGAAATCTTGATCCACTAGTTAAAATGAACATTGCACACAGCCGCCTCACGCCCTACACCCTGCCCCTGCGGCGGCGATGGCGTAGTGGTAGCCAGGCGTTCGAGGCTCGGCAGGGCTGGCTGCTGGAACTGGAGGACACGGATGGTGTAACCGGTTATGGTGACTGCGCCCCGCTCCCACCCCACGGCACCGAAACCGCATCTGCAGCATGCACCTCCCTGGAGTCGGCACTCCTGGGTATGACCGGACTAACGCCTGAAAAGGCACTGGAGCGGTTACCCGCCGCTGGGTCTCTCCCGGCCTCCCGCTGCGCCCTGGAGACCGCCCTACTGGATCTGGTGGCAAAGCACCAGGAGCTACCCCTGCACAAATGGCTGAACCCGGCAGCAAATCCCACAGTTCGAGTCAATGCCGCTCTGGGCACCCTGGATGATGAGGTGGTGGGACGCGCCAGGACTGTTCTGACCCAGGGATACCGCACCCTCAAGCTGAAGGTTGGTATCGTCGATCCACAACAGGAGATAGAGCAGCTACAGCTCCTGTGCGACACCCTGCCAGAGGGTGTCCGGCTCCGACTGGATGCGAACCGCAGTTGGGAGCCGGCCACGGCCAGATCATTTATCAACCAGCTCGCGGGCCTGTCCATTGAGTCTCTGGAAGAGCCGCTGGCACACCCCGGCATAGAAGGTCTGAAACAACTCCAGGGGGAAACCGACATCACCCTGGCACTGGATGAGACCGTTGCTCAGATGACGGCGAATGATCTGTCACAACTCCACCCCCTGCGCCGCCTTGTCCTAAAACCAATGTCTCTGGGTGGGCCGCTGACCACCCTGCGCCTTGCTCAGCGCGCCCGGGAGTTGGGAATCGAGAGCGTGATAACCAGCAGCGTGGATAGCGCCGCTGGGGTCTGGGCCGCCACCCAGCTTGCTGCCGCCCTGGATAGCCCGGCAGAGTTATGTCACGGCCTGGGAACCGGCGAGTGGTTGCAACGAGATCTGGGGGCCGGGCCGGAGATCAACCACGGCCTCATCGCCATCCCCTCCACACCCGGCCTGGGCTTTACACCCTACCCCTGACCCACCAGGGCCGAGAGTCGTCTCCGATCCAACTTGCCCATACCATTCAGCGGCAACCCCGACACCTGGATAAAACGCCTGGGTCGTAGGGGAGAGGGGATATTACTCCGGCACCACTCCTGCAACTGACCACTGGACACACGACCCGTATACAGGGCCACCAACACCTCGCCCCAACGCTCATCTACCTGCCCGGTAACCGCTACCGCGCCCACCGCGGGACAGGTCGCAAGGCGCGGCGCCCCGACGCGGGGATGGAGAGTGCTGCCCCCCGAGACGAGCAGGGCATCAGCCCGCCCCGCCACCCCGCGGCGGCCCGCCCGAGCGAACCCCCCCAGATCTCC
>JAAETM010000448.1 GCA_024228395.1 bacterium
AACAAGCCAACGTGTAGGAACCAAACCGATAGGTTGCCCAGGGAGTGCAGCAGGATTGGAACCAACAAGCTGCCGCTGCGCAGGTAGGCCCAGCCCATGACAAAGCCGGCGAAGACGTGGTTGACCCCCAGATTGCCGTAGACGTAGTGCAGGGCGGCGAAGGTCAAACCTGCCACGAGCACGGTCCAGCGACGGCCGATCAGGGCTGCCAACGGTACGCACAGGGCCCCCCGGTATAGCAGCTCCTCTTCGATCGGTGCCCAAAGGCAACCTTGCCAAAGGAAGTTCACGATCTGATCTTTCGAGTGGAAATCACTTTGCAGCGGCGGCAAGGCGTCGAACATCCAGAGGCCGGCGCTGACCATGAGAGACCCCGCCAGCACGAATCCACCGAGGAACATCGTGCACTTGGGCCAGAAGGACCAACTCGGTCGCGCGCGCAAGGTGAATCCCACACTGCACCGATCATTGCCCGCCAGGCTGGCCATGAAAATCAGCACCGCAACTCCCAGCCCAATGCGTGGGATCGAATAGGCCGTGGCCCCACCCTGGGCCAAATCAATACCGACAGCCGCCAAACCAATCACAGCCGCCACCCAGGTTTTCGCGCCCTTGAGGCCGGATCCAATGCGCGATTCCATGGTTCGTGTGGTTTGGGTCGGGAAGCGAGTTGGGGAACGCGGTGGCAATGGCCGCGCTTCTTTTGCCTGGGCAGTCTACCAGGGCCGCGCCCCAAGTCGCCTGCATGGAATTCACAAGCGACACTGGCTTTGGGAATCACACCGCACGATGGCGGCCTGAGGGGCCACTTCATAGCTCTCCCTGCCACCAGCGCTCCCACAAATCGGTTCCAATCGCACACGCATCCACCGAAACCCCACAGGCCCCGGCCCACTCACAAATTCGATTCAGGTCGCGCAGCAACACATCCCGGGCTCCCGGGTGGACCCGGGGATCCAATGCCTGGGGCACGTCGATGAAGTATGGCTGTTGCTGCCAGAGCAGAATGTTGTAGCCCGACAAGTCCCCATGGATGAGGTTGATCGACAGCATGCCCTCCACCCATTCCAGCACTTCATTCAGAATCGCTTGCGCGCCCTGGGCGGGCATTTTCACCGATCGAAGTTGTGGGGCCGAGGTCCAATCGTCTCCCAAGAATTCCATGAGCATGTTGCAGCCGGAAAATGCCAGGGGCTCTGGCACCGGAATGCCCGCGCGGTGGAGCCTTCCCAGGGCTTGGTACTCAAACGCCACCCACTTCTCGAACAGCATTTGCCGTCCGAACTCGTTGCGGGTTTTGAGGGCTTTGCGCGCGGTCCGGCCGCGCACATAACGCCCGCTTGCATAGTCCACGTGTTGTTTGAAAGCACGCCTCTCGGGCGAGCGATAGATTTTGGCAGCCACGAGGCGGCCTGCGCCAAGGGCGGGGCCTGCTTCGCAGCAATAAACCGTCGCTTCTTTCCCGGAGGATTGTCGCGACAGTACTTTGGTGAGGAGTCCGTTTTCGAGGAAGGGCGCAAGGGCCCATTCCGCGTCCAAGTGTTGGCTCATGGTTTGGAAGCGAGGCGCCCGTTAAGACACACCCGTTGCCGAAGGTGAGCACAGTCACAATTGGGCCGCGCCCCAAAAGGGGCTTGCAGCGCTGGGCGCGATCACGCGCCATGGGGGGAGTCCTAGCTCCCCGCAGGCGGTCCCGGCTTTATTTCCTGGGCAGCGTCCGCGACTTGGAAGTGTGTGCATCAAGCGTTTCGAATCGAGTGTGCATGGGACACCTCCAAGGTGTGGTTCAGCGGGTCAAATGTCCTTCACCATGAAGGACGAACGGCGAGCATAGCCAAAAGGATGAGGTTTAGGGGCGGAGATATTGGGGGCTTTCGTGGTGGGCCATGGATTTGGGCCTCGCCGTGGGGTCTACTCCTGGCAGGCCCCCGTGCCAGCCACCTGCACCATCCACCCAAGCGAGCCCAATAATCATGATCCGAACCATTGCAGCTTTGTTTGTGGGTTTTGCCACAGCCATGTTCCTGATGACCCTCGTGGGTTCTGTGGGGTTGAAAGTCTATCCCATGCCCGAGGGTTTGAAGATGGACGATGCCGAGGGCATGGCCACCTACTTCGCGACAATCCCCTTGGGCGCCATCCTGTTCTCACTGGCGTCGTGGATGCTGGGGGCATTGGGTGGTTCCTTGGGCGCCTGTTCCATGGCCAAGGAGAACGCCGCTTTCTTCACCGTGGTTGTCGGGGGCGGGGTCCTGCTGATCGTCTCGAAAGCCCTCAGGAAGTTCGACTATCCCGACTGGTTCAACATTGTCAGCGTGGTCGCAATTCTCTGCATGATGGTCCTATCGGTGCTGCTCGCCAAGCGCCTGGGCTTCGACAATCCCACCCAAACCCCCGACTCCTTCAAGACCGATGGCTGATTCCCTGCGCAGAATACGGGCCCTGATGGCGGGCATGGTGGTGGCCTTCGCCATGTCGTTGATCCTCGAGAATGTGGTCTACAACGCCTATCCGCCGCCCGAGGATTTCATGGCCGGGGATCCTGAACACATGGCGAAGTACGTGGCCGACCTGGCCGACGGCGGCTTCGCTTTGATGATCGCCGGCTGGGCCCTCAGCGCTTTCGCCGGGGGCATGATCGCCAGCATGATGGGCCGCAAGGACCTACCGCGCTTGGTCGGCGTGGTCACCTTCGCCGTGTTGGCGGGAGCCTCCACAAACTTCGTGATGGTCAGCTATCCAAGCTGGGTCATTATCTCGACGGTCTTCAGCGTGATGCTCGCGGGTCTTGGAGCCTTCGCACTCGCCCGACGAATGGGGCTGGAGCGCAAGCAGCAACCCGCCAGGAAGAAGTGACGGGTCATGGGCTGCTGGTGGCAGCGTCTGTTTCTTGAAGTTGCCGGATCAGTCGCAGGCTGAGCCATCCGAGCAGGGCAACGCCCGCGATCAATACGGCCCAGAGTATGGCGCGTTTGAAGGTGGTGCTCGGGGGGGCTGGAGCTTTTAGGGCGGCGCTGCCGGACAGTTCGTGTTGGCGGTGTAGGGAAACCGATTGCGCGGGGAAGTCCTTCTGCGCCAGCAGCATGGGCTGGATGTCGGACCATTTGAAGTCCGAGGAGGGTGCGCCGTAGCTGCCGTAGGTCAGGGTGTAGGGGCCCTCACCCCGGGCGAGGAAGGCGAGCTGGTGGGGGTAGTAAAACAGCTCGAGCACGGGCGTGCCTTGGCCCAATCCACCGCCGTTGGGTTCGACCCGCAGGGACCAATGGGTGGATGCGCCGGGCTCGATGGGGTACGCCGCGTTTTGGTGTTCCACTTCGCCATTGAGGCGGAAGAACTGGGTGGTTATTGCGGTGCGCCAGGGGCCTTGCTCGCTGGTGGCTTGCTCGACCGTCGCCTGCACCAGCGAGTTGGGCTGGGGGAGATGGACTTGGACCGCGATGGGACGCAGGGGACCGGGGCCCATGAAGTCGAAGGTGTGCGCGGCATCCTGGCGGGCTGTGCCTCGCAGGCGCACCGAACGGCGCTCGGGTAGGCCGTGGTGCTGCACGCCCGTGGCGCGTACTTGCGCGATGGTGCGCGGGAGGGCTTTGCCGATCCAGCGCAGGCGCAGGTAGGGTTGGGAGCAGGGCGGAAACTCCACCCGTCGCTGCTCCAGTTGCGCGTCATCCCGGCTCAGGCTGGCGAATGAGGCGTGGGGGACGATGACTTGCCATGTGGCAAGGTCCGAAGAGCTTTCCAGGCTGAACGCGGCGAGGAAGTCCTCCTTGCCGGGCACCCAGTCCACCTCGATCGAGCGGATCGGGCGTGAGATTCGCAGTGCATCTATGACGTGGGCGATCAGCGGCTGCTCGCGGTTGGTACTCGGACCCGATTGAACCGCAAGCACTTCCCCCTCCGGCCCGCGTTTGAGCTCCAAGGCGAATGCACCGGCGATCTCTTCTGCTTCTCCATAGATCGGGAAGTACGGGAGGTCGAAGACCTGGGCTTCCTCGGAGGAAGTTTGCATCCAAGGCCGCATGGCGTGGGGGATTTCTTCGCCCGCACCGTTGTACACGCGGATGTCGGATAGGTCCGGAGACGTGCAGCTACGGTAGACTTCCGCGGGCAGCAACACGGTTTGCACGCCCCCACGTTCCATCGGCGTCAGCTCGATGCCAAAGGCCATGTGCTGCATGGGAATCGGTTTCGACGCTTCTTGCGCCGAGGCCATTGCGGGCAGCCACAGGGCGGCGAGGATTGTTATCGAATGCATATTCATGACAGCTCTTCTACCTCGTTGGGGTCGACGGTCGGGGATGTTTCAGGGGCGGAAGGCGGCATGGGGGAGAAGAAACCCACGACCAGCAGCAACGCGCCCACCACCAGGAAGGTGATGATCTTAATGACGGTGTTCAGGTGGGCCATGTCGATCAGGAACAGTTTGCCGACGACCACGCCCAGCAACACGGCGCCCACAAACCAAACCAATCGGATCTTGTGCCTCGTGGCCCAGAGAACCGTGCCCAGGCCAATGATGGTCCAGGTCACCGACACGGCCATCTGCATGGCGTCGGAGTCCCACAGGGCTTGTCCTTGCCAGGGGATGCCTGCGAATTGATGCACGCTGCGCGCAAGCATGCCATTGATCCAAAGGAAGGCCATGGGCGGCAGGACCAGCAGCATCGGACGCTCGTTTTCCTTGGCCCAGAACCCGATGCAGCAGAGCACCAAACCCAAACCGATATCCAAGGGGTTTGCCAGGGGTGCGAAGGGCACGGGGAAACTATCCCCGTTGGCGAAGAAGTTGGTGCGCAGGAACCAAAGCGCAAGCAGGACCATCAACCCGCCGACCGACCAGCGGCGATAGATTTGGGAGATTTCATCGCGGTCATCGCGACGAACTCGCCGCAATACAAATGCTGCAACGCCCATCACTCCGGCAGTCTTGGCCACCAGGGCCCAGCTGCCCCCGAGTCCATCGATGGCGCGCACGTGGTAGGACAGGAGCAGGCCCACAAAAATGGCGGTGACCCAAACGGTGGCGGGTAGGAACAGCCTTCCCAGCTCCCACTGGTCCCGCGCAAAACGCCGCGCGGTCACAAACATGGCGAGCAAGAGAATAGGCCACGCCAGCCAACCGCCGCTTTCCAAGGGCGACC
>JAAETM010000449.1 GCA_024228395.1 bacterium
AGAACATTCATGTGTCGCTGGGAACCCAGAATAAACAAGAGGTTCCAGAGTCTGTCCAGTTAGGATGTGGTGCTGCGATCCCTTTTGGATAGGTATGACATTGTTCCCGGTGGTTGTCTCATGCGACCTCAGCAAAGGCCTCTCCGGCTGCAGCGATGGTGGCCTGGATGTCCTCGTCACTGTGGGCCGCCGATACAAATCCGGCCTCGAATGCCGATGGCGCCAGGTAGACCCCACGGGCCAGCATGGCGTGAAAGAAGGCCTTAAACTGCCCCTGGTTGCAGGCGGTGGACTGGGCAAAGTTGCTTACCTTTCCGGCATCGGTGAAGAAGAGGCCGAACATACCACCAACCTGGTTGGCGGTTGCTGCTACGCCTGCCTTCCTGGCCTGCTCCAGTAGGCCATCCACCAGGATCTGGGTCTTGTTGGTAAGGTCGGCAAAGAATGATGGCTCTGAGATCAGTTCCAGGGTCTTGAGTCCGGCGCTCATGGCCACTGGATTCCCAGACAGGGTTCCGGCCTGATACACCGGTCCCAGCGGTGCGATCTTCTGCATGATCTCCAGCCTGCCGCCAAAGGCACCCACCGGCATACCGCCGCCGATCACCTTGCCCAGGGTGGTCAGGTCGGGGTTGATGTTATACAGCCCCTGGACCCCGCCCAGGGCGACCCGGAAGCCGGTCATTACCTCCTCAAAGATCAGTACTGCACCATGTTCATCGCAGGCTGAACGCAACCCCTCCAGAAATCCTGGTAGTGGTGGGATGCAGTTCATGTTGCCAGCCACCGGTTCCACGATGATGCAGGCTACCTGTTCGCCCACTTCTGCCAGGGTCTGGTTTACCTGGTCCAGGTCGTTGTAATCCAGGGTGATGGTGTGTTCGGCCAGGGCGGCAGGTACGCCGGGTGAACTGGGCTCCCCCAGGGTGAGGGCGCCGGAACCGGCCTTTACCAGCAGGGAGTCGGAGTGGCCGTGGTAGCAACCCTCAAACTTGATGATCTTGTCGCGCCCGGTATAGCCGCGGGCCAGACGGATGGCGCTCATGGTGGCCTCGGTGCCGGAGCTGACCATGCGTACCATATCCATGGATGGGACCAGCTCACACACCTTGTCGGCCATGGCGGTCTCGGCCTCAGTGGGGGCGCCAAAGCTCAACCCCTTGCCGATCACCGACTGCACCGCCTTGATCACTTCCGGGTGGGCATGGCCCAGGATCATCGGGCCCCAGGAGCCGACGTAGTCTATATAGCGGTTGCCATCTGGATCGTAGATGTATGGGCCCTGGGCGCTGTCTATGAAGATCGGGTCTCCGCCAACG
>JAAETM010000450.1 GCA_024228395.1 bacterium
CAAGTTCAAGGACGGGGATCACATCACCATCGAGCCCTTCCGGGCCGATGCCTTCCCGGTTTCGCGCGACCTGGTCGTGGACCGAGACGCCTTCGACCGCATCATCGCGGCCGGCGGTTACATCTCGATCAACACCGGCGCTGCGCCCGATGCCCACGGCTTGCCGATCGAGAAAAACAAGGCTGAAATCGCCATGGACGCGGCAGCGTGCGTGGGCTGTGGCGCCTGCGTCGCGGCCTGCCCCAACGCGGCCGCCATGCTGTTCACCTCCGCCAAGATCAGCCAACTCGCCATGCTGCCCCAGGGCCAGCCGGAGCGCAAACTTCGCGCCCTGGCCATGGTGGAACAAATGGACTCCGAAAACTTCGGAGCCTGTACGAACCACTACGAGTGCATGGCTGCTTGCCCCAAGGGCATATCGGTTGAGAATATCGCCCGCATGAATCGTGAATACCTGGGCGCCAATCTGGCACCCGCTCCGCAGTAAGGCGCTGGGCTCCCACCGAGAGAGCGGCCGGCCCCACAGGGCCGGCCGCTCTCTAGTTTTTGGTTTATTCTTTGTGGTGCGCCCGATCAGGACCAGACCCTCTTGTCACTCGGCTGGCTCAGATTCTCCAGCCAAAAGCAGTCCACGCGAAGATGCGAGGTGAAGCGGAATGCGCTGACTGCTGAGCAGAGCCTGCAGATCTCGGAGGGACGAATCGCGCACGCCGCGCGCTAGCCAGACCTGCTCAATGTTCATCTCACCCACCAATCGGATGGCGGCCGTGCAACCAGGAACCACCAGGGCAAGCTGCTCTTCTCGCCGGGCCTTTCGCAACAGGCCCTGCGCATGGCGAGCATCAGGTTCCACGATCAAGATTCGAGGGCAGTCCGCCGTGAGTGGGTTGGGCAAGGTCACTTGAACCCGGGTGCCCTGACCAGGCGCACTCTCCACATGAAGTTCACCTTCCATCTCAGCGAGGGTGCTCAAGAGGGAGGCGGATCCATACCCGGTGCCACCACTTGCGGAGGACCCACTTTGTCCGGCGGAATAGGCGCACTTCAAACCCTGCTCCGACATTCCCGCCCCGTTGTCTTCAATGATGATCTGCACGCCATCACAACCACGCATGGCTTGCAGGCGCACGTCGGCACCGATCTGACTGGCTTCGATTGCGTTGATCAATAGATTGTCGAGGACCCGCACCAGCCCAACGGGGTCCACCCACACTTGCAAATCGGATGCACAGCGCACTTTGACCCCAACACCGCTGCCGCGCCGCGCCATTATCGAGGCGGATTTGGCTTCCCGAAGAAGCAAGGGCCGCAGCGGTGTGGCCCGGGGCAGGAGCCCCATGTCACCGGTCGGCACGAATGAAGCGCACAGGGCGCGGGCTTGTTCCAGCAATTCCATTCCTTCCGTATTGCCCCTAGCCCCATGCTCCTCCAATCCAAAACGCTCCTGCTGCAGAAGGACCAAGGTGAGTCGATTCCTTAAATCGTGCACAAAACCCGCCGCCCTGGCGCCCAACTGCAATGCCCGCCTATCCGCGGCGGCCCTGGCTCGCTCCCCAATCAAGACGCTTGCACCCGAGACGGTAGCTGCCAAATCCAAGGCCTCAGCAGGGTCGGTCAAGCCGGCCCTCCCAGAAAACCAAATCCTCAAGCGTCCGGCAGGAGCGATCTCATCCCGGGTTCGGGCGTACCAGTCCTGGCCGTGGGCCGCTGCCCCCCAGGGCCTTCGCAGCCCGGCTCCAAGGTGCATGGCCCAGCAGACGCCGGAATCCAGTGCGCGCAGGGATCTCCAGTCGACATCCTTGCCGAGGTAATGCCCCCGGGAAACGGGCAAACCGGTATCAGGCACCCAGAGAATCCCACTGGCCTTCAAGTCCCGCTGCAGCAGGCTCAAAAAATCCTGAAGGGTCCCCGGCTGTTCGGCTGGATCGCCAAGAAGTCGCAACCAGGCCCTGCCAAAGAGAGCCCGAGGGGCGAGCTCGGGGTTGTATTGGGCTTTTTGAGACACGGTTCCAGTGTGCCCTACTAGGCGGTCACAGGGAACCATGCCCTGGCAGCAGTCCGGCGCCGGAGATCCCAATTCCCAATCACTCCCACCGGGGGGAGGATCTGGGGGCAGAAGGTGTTACCCCGCCCCCACATGACCCTAGGAAGTAAAAACATGGCTGCTGCTGCAGGTTGCCTTCAGGCCGCCATTGCCCCTAGAATGGGGTCCAAGGACCACCCGGCACACGACTTGCTTGGATATTGGCAATCCTTATGGCTGCGGACCTCGATCTCGAGTTCGGGCATGCCCGACTCACCTCGAACCGCCTCTCAACCCAACTTAGTATGAAAAAAACACTTCTCATCGGCGCCGCGCTCCTAGCCGGTGGCCTTGCTTTGGCCCACAACGCCAGTGCCCACGGTGGCACCTACCGCGGACCTGGAGATACCGTGCCCCCCGGCGGCGGTGGCGGCACAGGTGGCGGCCCGGCAACTCCTGGCCCCTCCGGCCCCGGCACGCCCGGCCCATCAGGTCCTTCGACCCCCGGCCCCTCCACCCCCACCGGCCCCGCCGGCACCCCCCCCGCAGGTTCCCCCCCCGGCCCCACCACCGGCGGTGGCGATACCGGACCGGACCTCAGCATTTGGGACTACTGGTGGGGATTCAACAAGGACCAATACTTGAACCTCAAGGTCAACACCCGCTACAAGCTTCCCACGACCGGCGGCGACGACTGGTTCCTCGGCAAGGGCGAAGAAGAGCAGACCAAGGACACGCTCAAGCCCAGCCAAAAGCAAATCCGCGAGATCGTGGTACCCGCCCTGTTGAAAGTGCTCGACAAGGAACGCGGCAACGACCTGATCACCGGATCCCTGATCGCCCTGGCGAAAATCGGAGACAAACTCACCGAGTCCGACACCTCCGAATTCGAGCTGGTCATCAAGCAGTTCCTGAAGGACGGCAACCAAGAGATCTCCGAAACCGCTGCCGTGGCACTCGGAATCCTCGCCAACGACGCGTCGGTTGAGCTGCTTACCCAGCTGATGAACGACGATCCCGCAGCACGCTCGTTCATGGGCAAGACGGAAGTCCCCTTCAGGACTCGAGCCTTCTCCGCATATGGCCTGGGCCTGATTGGACACGCCACCAGCGACAACGAACTGCGCAAGCAGATCGCGGCCAGCCTGGTCAGTATCCTCAACACCCCCAGCTTCGCCAAGCGTGACCTCAAGGTCGCCGCCATGGTGTCCTTCGGGTTGACCCCCGTGGACCCCGCTGCCGAAGAGCCCGTTGACGAATCCTTGACTCCGGACCAGAAAGCATCGTTGTCCCGCAAGGCACAGCTGGCTTTTCTCTTGGACTACTACGATGAAGCCAACCAGCGGGCCAACTCCCGCACCCGTCACCACCGCGTTCGCGCCCACGCCCCCACGGCCATGGCTCGCTTGCTGACCGACCAGGGTGCCGAATTCGAAGACCTGCGCACGCAGGTCATCGAGAAGATGCTCGAAGGTGTGCACAAGCACTCGAAGTACAACCGCAGCATCCAACAGTCCTGCGTACTGGCACTGGGTCAATTGGTCGATGCCCGTAGCGGCAAGAAGAAGAACGCGCACGTCACTGCCCACGAAGAATTGGATCGCCTGTGCAAGAAGGGTGAACTTCAATCCAAGCGTTTCGCGCTGATTTCTATGGCGCAGATCGCTGCACGCCCCGCGCCCGAGGGTATCGAAGGGGTCGTTGACCGCTCCGGTAGTCGTATCGACATTCGCAATAACATCCTGTCCCGCCTGTCCAAGGCAAAGGGTGGTCAAGCAGCATGGGCCGGTTTGGCGGTTGGCGTTTACGCCCGCGCTCTCTCCGACGGTGCTGAATCCAGCACTGACGTTGATGCCGTCATGGCACTTCGTTCCGTAGCCAAGAAAGAAAGGTCGCCTGCCCCCGCAGGTGCTTATATGCTCGCACTTGGATTGGCCAACGACCAGGAAAGCGCTGGTCTGATCTTGGACAAGTTGGAGTCGTTCAGCATTGACGAAACCCGCGGCCACTGCGCCGTGGCCCTCGGCCTCATGAACCACACCCAGGCCATCGTGCCGATCCAGGAAATCCTGGATGGTTCCGAGTTCCGCCCCGAACTGCTCAAGCAAGCCGCCGTCGCCCTTGGTCTCCTAGGAGACAAGAACATGGTGGAGCGCTTGGTCAAGATGCTCAACGACGCCCCGTCCCTCTCCTCCCAGGCTGCCATCGCCAGTGCGCTCGGCACTATCGGAGACAAGAATTCGATCGATGGTTTGGTCGAACTCTTGAAGGACAGCGGCAAGACGCAAACCGCCCGCGGTTTTGCAGCCGTCGCCCTCGGCATTGTGTGTGACAAGGAACTGCTTCCCTGGAACGCCAAGATCGGGACCGACATCAACTATCGTGCAAACACTGAGACCCTGACGGGCGCCGGCTCCACTGGCATCCTGGACCTCCTGTAGTCGCACGGTAACTTGGCTCTTCTGTGCAAGCGGAGAACCAACCAAAGCGGCCGCCCCCAACGCATGTTGGGGGCGGCCGCTTTCCTTTTGGACCCGTAAACCGCGCCAATCGCATTGCCAAGGAGGGGCACATCACCATGGCCAGCAATTGGCCAATAGTTGTTACGCCTACTACCACCGGCACCCGGTGACGCACAGCACGAACCTGCTTAGCGCCCGGCAAACGCCACCGGATGCAACGGCACAGATATTGCGAAAGCCACATTCCTGCGCCCCCCCCCTCCTGAACCATGAAGCACAACCCCATTGGCGGAATTGCCATTCTGATCATTTGCCTGTCGTCCACTCCCGACGCCGGAGCCCACGGTGGAAACTACTGCAAAATCCCACCGCCTGCCCCAGAAGGCCACAGGCCAAGCGCACCACCAACCAGCTCAGGGCCAAGTAGTCCGACAGGGCCTGGCAAATCAACCCCAAGCGGCCCCCAGCTAAATACCCCAACAACCCATCCGGCAGGCCCTGGGCCAACTAGTGCGCTACCCGGGCCAGGCCCCTATGGGGCAGGAGCCTATCAAGACTTGACGGCTTGGAGCCTCTGGTGGGGATTCAACAGCAAGTCGTATTTGAATCTCAAGTCCCGCATCCACAGCACCCACACGATCTCAGGAAGCGACGATTGGATTCTGGGCACGGGCAGCGAGAATCGAACCAAGGGCACTCTCAAGCCGAGCCAAAAACAAGTCCGTGAGTTCGTGGTTCCTGCCCTGCTAAAAGTGCTCGACGAAGAACGTGGGAACGATCTGATCACCGGAGCCCTCATCGCCCTGGCGAAGATCGGGGACTCTCACTCCGATTCGGGATCCTCTGACTTCCAAAAGGTCATCAGTCCATTCCTCATGAACAGCAATCAGGAGATTTCCGAAACCGCTGCCATTGCATTAGGAATCCTAGCCAGCGACGCATCTGTCCCATTGCTCACACAAATGATGAACGACGAGCAGGCCGCCCGCACCCTCCTTGGGAAAACCGAGGTTCCCTTCCGAACCCGTGCCTTCGCTGCATATGGCCTCGGTCTGATCGGTCACGCCACAAACGACAATGGACTACGCAAGCAAATCGCGGCCAGCCTTGTACAGATTCTCGGCAGTTTCACCTTTGCCCAGCGTGACCTCAAAGTGGCTGCCATGATTTCATTCGGATTGACCCCGTTGGATCCGGTAGCATCCGACAACAAGGCCAAGATGCCTGACATAGAATCCCTGGCCTCCTCCTCCCGAGAGGGCCAGCTCATGTACCTGTTAGGCTATTACACGGAGGCCAATAGCAGGAAGCACGAACGTACGCGTCACCATGGGGTGCGGGCCCATGCGCCGACTGCCATGGCTAGGCTGCTTTCAGATCGTGCAGGAGGCCTGCATGCTACTCGAACACGGGTCATCGAAAAACTGTTGGAAGGAGTGGCCCCCCATTCAAAGTACGACAATGAAATCCAACGCTCTTGCGTTCTAGCGCTCGGCCAACTCGTGGACGCTCGGGGCGCTGACCCTATTCACACGCTGGCTCACGATACCCTGCGGCGCATATCTGCAACGGGTGAGCATCAAAACCAACGCTTCGCATTGATATCCATGGCCCAAATAGCGGCAAGGCCGGCCCCTGCATCCTTGGGATTGTCCGACCGTGTGGGTGAGCGAAGTAGCCTCCGCAAGGCTCTAGTTTCGCACTTATCCCAGGCTAAGGGCGATCAGCCCGCGTGGGCTGGACTTGCGCTTGGGGTGCACGCCCGCGCCCTCGTCGCCGGAGGGCAGGGCCCACTCGACATGGACGCGCTCAATGCCTTGCGCATGGCAGCTGGGAATAGCAAGAACCCCGCCCGTGCCGGGGCCTACATGTTGGGTTTGGGTCTTTGCGAGGATCAGGACAGCGCCAAGATGATCCTGGGCAAACTCGAATCCTTTCGTGCCGATGAAACCCGCGGGCACTGCGCCATTGCTCTCGGCCTGATGAACTACACCCCCGCCATCGAACCGATCTCAAGGATCCTAGCGGAGTCCGAATACCGCCCAAACCTGCTCAAACAAGCTGCTGTAGCGCTTGGCCTGCTTGGAGACAGGGAGATGGTTGGCCGCTTGCTTGAAATGCTCAGCAACGCAAAATCGTTGTCCTCACAAGCGGCTGTCGCCAGTGCCCTTGGAACCATCGGTGACAGGTACTCCATCTATGGGCTGATCAACATGCTGCATGACAAGAGCAAGACGCAAACATCGCGCGGTTTCGCAGCGGTTGCTTTGGGAATCGTATGCGACAAGGAGCTGCACCCCTGGAATTCAAAGATCGGAACCAACATCAACTATCGCTCGAGCACTAGAACCCTAACGAATCCCGAGTCCACAGGTATCCTAGATATTCTGTGACCACGCAGAGACGTGGCTTTCCTGCTTAGGCATGAGACCCATCATGAACGGCCGTCTGCAATCTTTGCTGTGGACGGCCGCCTGCTTGTGTGCACCTTCATTCAGCGCAAACCGGCGGCGTAGTGCAGGGCCCTGGCACCACTGGCACATGGGTCAAGAGTTGTCACCCCCCAATCACGCTCAGGTGGGTCATTCGTCGGGACGAACCGCCTGGAGCGCCCGTGGGCCCCTCCAAGTTCAGATGGCACATTTGTTGCCCTTGTAAGGCAAACTTGAACCCATGCAGTTGTTCGGCCCGCTTCCGGTGGACTCGAGCTCTGCGCAATCCACACTTTTGTCATGAAGAAAACTTCACTCATCGGAGCAGCCGTGCTCTTCGGCGGCCTAGCCTTCACACCTTACGCAAGCGCCCACGGTGGCACTTATCGTGGACCTGGCGACACAGTTCCTCCCGGCGGCGACCCCGGACCCAGTGGACCCCCAACAGGACCAGGGCCCCCGGGTGTGCCCGGTACAAACCCAACGGGACCCGACACACCGAAACCGGGACCGCCCAAGGTCCCTCTCGGCACACCGCCTGGCAGCAATCCAGGCGGGCAGACTACCGGCGGAGCTCAAGTTGAACCAGACCTCAGCAGATGGGACTTCTGGTGGGGATTCAACAAGGGGCAATACCTGAATATCAAAGCGAGCATCCACAACACGGGACCTATCACGGGCAGTGACGATTGGATCATCGGTTGGGGAGCGGAGGAACAGGTCAAGGACGCCCTCAAGCCGAGCCAGAAACAGATTCGCGAGAAGGTGGTTCCTGCGCTTCTAAAAGTGCTCGCCGAGGACCGCGGCAATGATCTGATCACGGGAGCCCTGATTGCCCTGGCGAAGATCGGCGATGTGCTTTCGGAATCGGACACCTCCGAATTCGAACAGGTCATCAAGCAGTTCCTGAAGGACAGCAATCAGGAAATCTCAGAGACAGCTGCCGTGGCATTGGGAATCCTGGCCAATGATGCTTCGGTCGAGATTCTGACGCAGTTGATGGAGGACGACCCGACGGTTAGATCCTTCCTTGACAAAACGGAGGTCCCCTTCCGAACCCGGGCCTTCGCGGCCTATGGCCTTGGATTGATCGGGCACGCCACCAGCGACAATGAACTGCGCATTCAAATCGCCACCCGCCTAGTCCATCTCCTGAACAGCCCCAGCTTCGCGCAACGTGATCTAAAAGTTGCCGCCATGATCTCATTCGGTTTGACTCCGGTGGACCCAGCAACCGTTGATGACACCCGCGGCTCATTGAGCCCGGAGCAACTGGCTGGCTCATCACGCGGGGAACAGATCGCCTATCTCCTGCACTACTACGACGATAACAACCGAATCTCCAACTCACGAACTCGGCACTTCCGGGTTCGCGCGCATACGCCCACAGCCATGGCACGATTGCTTTCCGATCAGGGATCGGCGATGGACAGCACCCGTACCGCGGTGATCGAAAAACTGCTTGAAGGATGTCACAAGCACTCCAAGTATCACCGGGACATCCAGCGGTCGTGTGTTTTGGCACTCGGTCAACTGGTGGATTGCCGGGGCTCAAACACAGTGCATCAAGATGCTCGGAACGAGCTTGAGCGGATCTGCAGGAACGGTGAGTTGCAAGGTAAACGCTTCGCACTGATTTCCATGGCTCAAATCGCCGCCCGGCCAGCACCCGACAGCCTGAACCTCCAAGAGCCTAACCGTGGACGCAAGGACTTGCGCTCAGCTTTGGTTTCCCGAATGAAGAAGGCGAAAGGCGGCCAGGCTGCTTGGGCGGGACTCGCAATCGGCGTGCATGCCCGAGCCCTTGCGGATGGCAAGCGCGCCGTGATCGATCAAAGTGCGCTGGACGCCCTACGATTTGCAGCCCAAAAGAGCAACACCCCCGCCCGCGCAGGCGCATACATGCTCGCCCTGGGATTGTGCAAGGACCTGAGCAGTGCCGAGATCATCTTGGACAAGCTGGAGTCGTTCAGCATCGATGAAACCCGCGGACACTGCGCAGTGGCTTTGGGACTCATGAGCTATCACCAGGCCATCGAGCCAATCAGTGACATTCTGGTGGGCTCCGAATACCGCCCCGACCTACTCAAGCAGGCTGCGGTGGCGCTTGGCCTGCTGGGTGACAAGGCCATGGTGCCCCGACTGGTGGAAATGCTTGGCAGGGCCAAGTCCATGTCCTCGCAAGCTGCTGTTGCCAGTGCCCTTGGAACCATTGGTGACCGAAACTCGATCAAAGGGCTGGTCGACATGCTCGCTGACAAGGGCAAAACACAAACCGCACGCGGTTTTGCTGCGGTCGCGCTCGGAATCGTATGCGACAAGGAAATGCTCCCTTGGAACACTAAGATCGGAACCAACATCAATTACCGCGCCAACACCGTGACCCTGACGGGGGTCAATGGAACGGGGATCTTGGACATCCTGTGAGATGAACGGACTTCTATGAACGCCAGCTTCGCTCGCCTGCACTAGGGTGTGGGCGGGCGAGGTTCTTTGCTCCCACCAACCTGGATTTTTTCTCACCGGTGTTCCCAACCTCCTTGCTGTGGGCTCCTGTGGCCCCGTCGCTGGCATAAGCACAGGGCAGCGGCCCCTCGACCCGGTGCATACCTCATCCAGAACAGATAGAAGAGAACCGCACGGAGTGGACACACGGGCTTTGGACCCGGTTTTCAAATGGCCGGTTGGTTCTTCTCTTT
Source organism: bacterium (assembly GCA_024228395.1). Lineage (GTDB taxonomy): Bacteria > Planctomycetota > UBA1135 > UBA1135 > NORP259. The sequence continues at coordinate 9,617 of JAAETM010000450.1, forward strand.
GCGATTGAACCCGACCGCGAAGGTCAGGAAGGCCAGCACCAGCAAAATAGCACCTGCGATCACGGCTTTGGAGCGCTGGCGAGCGGTCTCTTCATTGGAAACTTGCAGCGCATGTAGGTCTGCCTGGCCCTGAAGGCCTGCCGCCTGATTCACGTACCAATCAAACGCTGCGGGCTGCATGGCCTCCTGTGCTTCGACCAATCGCTCCTGGAATAGCGCAAGGGAGCTTTGGCCCTGCTCCAGGAGCCCCAAGTCCAATGCAAGTCGAGTCGCCATGTAGGCACCCTGGGGGCTTTCGGTGCCAAGCGCCATGAGCTCTTGAGCATGCACCAAAGCACCGGCCAAGTCCCCCCCCGCATAGCGCACATCCATGAGCATGCGATTCCTCTTACCGGGATCCACAATACGTTGAGCGGCCTCGCTGGCAGCAAGAAAGTCCGTGGACTGTAGAGCCCTTGCCGCAGCTTCCGAAGGGGTTTCCTGCGTTTCCAAAGCATGCGGACTACCCACGCTCAAGTGCGTCGTGAACACGCCAATCAAAATGAATGCAATACCTTTCAATTGCCTCCGTCCCCTTGCATCAGGGCATTCAAACCAAGCTCAACCGACTCGCGCTGCAAGGACAGGATCGGGTTGTAATTGTCGGTCAGCGGCACGGGCCCTGAAGCCTTCACCCAACGCGCCGCCCCCGGCATCCTCAAACTTTGCAAGCGCTGCCGCAGGTCATCTGCACCGACCAGAAATCCTGCATCCTCAGGTCCCAATGGAGCTTCCCCTTTTCTAGCATAGATCATGCAGTTGCGTGAAAAAGGAACCCGCACAAGCAATACGTCCCCCTCAAACGCAGAGGCCACCGTGCGCGTCACCGCGTCCACCAGTACATCCTGCAGGCCAAACCCGGCCACATTGACTGTGAACCAACCGCCATCGCGCAGGTGGTCTCGGACCTCCCGGAAGAACTCGACGCTGCACAGATGGGCCGGGACTTCCATGTTGTTGGCATAGGCGTCCAGGATGATCTGATCGAAGTCCTTGGGCAACTGCCGCATGGCGGCGCGTGCATCCAAACCAGAATAGACCGTGCGAGTGGAGGTCCCAACCTCCAGATCGAAGTACAACTCTCCAAGCCCAACGATTTGCGGATCGATCTCCACTCCGGTACTCAACAACCGCTGTCCTTCGGGCAGAGAACCTTCCAGCACTCGCACGGCCGTGCCCGCACCGAGCCCCAGGGTCAGCAGTCGCCACGGTTCCGGCCTGGGATCCCAGTGGACGGGGGGGACAAAGTAGTCGTAGTAATGGCCGGGACCAATCAAGCCAGGCTTGTCGCGCCAAACCGACTGAAATGAATCCAAAGCTTCATTGACCACCAGACGCCGGCCTTGACCATCCTCCACCACACGCAGGAACTGGTAGGGAGACTGCACCTGTGCGAGCAGCTTCAATTCGCCTGGAGTCGCTGGTGAAGCATCCGGCGCAAAGCCTGCCAACAAGGGCACGATCAGCCACATGCCCAATGGGGTTCGACTCCCCCTCGGCAATGCGATCAGGGTGGCAGCAAGAACCAGCGCGAACGCAGCCAATGCAAACGTGAAGCGCAGACCAAGGCTAGGGATCAACCAATAGGTCGTGGCAAAAGTGCCGGCCAAACTACCCACCGTCGACACGGCTAGAACATGCCCCCCCGCATGACCCGCCCGATCGTGCTCGCCCCGGGCTAGCAACTCGACAGCAAGTGGTGCGACGCACCCAAGCATCCAAGCGGGCGGCAAGAACAACACCACGGAACAAGCCAAACTGCCCCAGAACAGAAGGGAAACGGCGCCATCCAAGGTCACCCCCGAAGGCATGAACCAACCGGCCACCGGACCATTGATCCATGGCAGTAGCGCGACCCATGTGGCCGCAAGAACCAGGACCTGAACCAAGTGCACACTCGGCTTCTCATTGCGACTCCACCTGGCACCGAGTGAATACCCAAGCGCTAGGGCGAGCAGGATCACGCCGATCGCATTGGTCCAAACCGCATTGGTGGATCCAAACCAGGGGGCCATGAGATGCACCGCGGACAATTCTACGACCATGGTGCCGGACCCGGCGAGTGCAACGGCGCATAGCAAGAAAATGGCGCCCCGCCCGGACGCGGGGTCCAGCGGGGCGCTATTGGAAGAATCGGGATCCAGTGGGCTGCCTTGGGACTCCACGACTATTCGTCCTTCTCCTCTTCCGTACCTGCTTTGGTCGGGAGGTCAACAAGTTCTGTGGCCACATACACCTGGCCCGGGTCCACCCGCGAACGATACGCCTCTTCCATGAACATGCGGATGTTACGCTCGACTTTGACTTCCTTATTGGCGCCATTGCCAACGATGCGCAAGGGGCGATCAAGGTCCACCATCGCATCGGATAGGTAGAGCGAAACAGATCCAACACCGGTTCCATCGATGGTGATGGTGTTGCTGCCTGCATCGATGGATGCCGTAATTTCGGCGCCCTCTTCGGCGGAGCCCCGGGGGATCTCGATCCAATTCAACCGGGTGAGTTGATCGTTGGGCCAGTAGTGAATTTTGGTGGGATAAGAAGTTCGCGGATGCTCCTGCATCCATGACCAGATGTCCTGGGCTTCACCGGTCGAATCCAAGGTGCAGTTATCGAAACCTAGCTCCTTGACTTTGACTTCAAAGGCGGTGGATTTGGCTCCGCCACCAGCGATGTAGGTGGGCAGATTGCAAAAGCCTTCGGGACCGGTATCCCCCACATCGCCACGACGACCAATGACACCAGCGTACGTGTATCCACGCCGCCCAGCCAGGGACATGGCAACCTCGAGCCCCTTGCCTGAGCCAGCCAGGAAGATTTGATTCGAGTCGACGGCAAACGATTCGAGTACCTGCTGCATGGTGATCAAAACAGCAGCGGTGCCATCACGCCCCATCCATGTCTCAAGGTCCTTGGGCATGGTGGGTACCACGACGATGACCCCATCTCGGAATTCAGCCAACGACCAATCTTCGGCCAAGTGTTCGGTGGGCGTTTGATCCGCCGGGGGAATGCACAGAATGAGCGGCCAGCTTTCCTTGGGTTTGTAGTTGCGGGGCAATGCAACCACGTACTCAAGGGGGTTCTTTTTGGTATAGAAGCGCTCGGCGAATTTGTAGGTGGTCACTTTGCCCTTCTTGAACTTCTTCTTGGCGTATCCCTGTGAGAGCCAGAGCGCCATGCCAAGATCGACGGGATGGGCCAGGAGGTCGTCCGAGCTCGCCTTCTTCAGCTTTTTGCGCAACTTGTCCTTTTGCTCCAGCACAGCGGATTCAGCTTCCAAGCGGCCCTTGTTGTTCTTGCGGGCTTCGAAGTAGTTGGCCAGTTCGGAACTGAACTTCTTCAGGTCCTTGTCCTTGAGGGCGCGCTCCGTTTTCTGCATGGCGAATGCGACTCCTCCCAAGAGAAGCAGAGAACTCAGAAGTAGGGTGGTCTTGTTGCGGTACGACATATTGATTCAGATGCCCACTGGGCAGGTTCCAATCCCGGACGGGTTTGGGACAATTCTAGGGCCCCGGGTCCTGGATAGCGACCCTGAGCCCTATAGTCGCCTGCCCGGCACTGGTCGTGCTTTTTTTTTTGCGGCGATTAGCTGCTATTCCAGAAAATTTCTGGGCGGCTACTGTGCGGTGTCCTCTAGCAAGGACAGTCCCCACCCAGGCAGGGCCCACGGGGCGGGATCACGGGATTCTACGGAGGCCCGATCGATTAAAGTGGCAAACAAGCGGGTTGAACGTCCCCAATTGCCCGAAACCAGTTCATCCCAGCCGAGCAGCTGCAGGGCATCTTCGCTCCCCATGGCCAGGGAATGACCCAAGGCGTCGAGCATCTCTTCTTGCAAACCGGCCCCGCGGGCCATCAGGGCCAACCGATCCCAGACGGTGCAAACCTCTTCTTTGGGAGCACTCGATTTAATGCGCTCCAGATGTTCGCGAACTGTATCCATGGCTGACTCGACCTTCCCGGTCCGCATCTGACTGCCCGAAAGACAAATCATGCTCCAAGTAGCTGAGGCCCGGTCGTGCATGGCTTGGGCGATCACTTCTCCCGACCGACCTCGAAAGGCTCGCATCTCCTCCACAAACAGGGCATAGGCGGCCTTTTGTAGGACTGGAAGGTCATCTGCCGAGCAAGCTTCCAGATCTGATTTAACCAGGACCGCCCTGGCCTGCCCCACCTGGGCCTCGCCCCAAGCGGCGATCGCCTTGTGGGTATCCTGCGCCTGGTGCGGCAGCAAGGAAACACACCAAACCAGGGCGATGAAA
>JAAETM010000451.1 GCA_024228395.1 bacterium
ATTGGGGTGGCCCATAAAAGAGTCGGGCATGGGGGCTTCACTTGGAGGAAGCCCCGATGCCCGACGTTCTGAAGGGGGTCAGTTGTTCTTGGGAGGGATGTAATTACAAGGGCCGTCGGGACGGCGGATCTTCTTGGGGTCCCAGTTCCACATCACGCGTTGGTTTGGACGCCCGATGTAGTGGAATGGAGCGACCAGCACGTGCACGAGGCGTGTGAAGGGGACCAAGAAGATGATCAAGAAAGCACCGATAATGTGCAGGCGCACGATCAGGGGCAGGGTGAGCACGACCGAGGTCTCGGGGTTCAGCTTGATGATCGACCACAGATAAGGGGTCATATCCGAAGCGAACCAGGTGGAGCCCCAGCGGTAGTTGAAGGCGGTGAGCAGGCCCAGGATGATTTGGGCCAGCAGCAGCCACTCCAAAGCGGTGTCCATGGGGCTGGAAACCACTCGCAAGCGGTCATTGGTCATGCGGCGCAGGAGCAAGACGACCAATCCCACGAGGGCACCGAGCGCGAAGGCGAAGCCGGTGATCTCCAGCGCGATCAAGCGCATCGGATCCCCGTTCCAGGCGATCAAGGTGTCCGGGATGAGGAAGGCCATGAAGTGCCCAAGCAGGACCACGATCAAGCCCCAGTGGAAGGGAATGGTTCCCCAGAACAGGTTGTCACCCTCAAGGAACTGGGATGACAAAGATGAGTTCTTGTACTTGAGGGTGCGATAACGGTGGATCGTGCCCACGAAGAAAACGACCAGTGCCACATAGGGCAAAGCGATGAAGAGGAAGTTGTTCAACATGACGGTCGGGGGTTCTTGAGAGAGGGGGTGTGGAGGGTTGTGCGGAAGGACTTAGTGGGAGCCGCAGCCAGAGCCAGTGCCAGGCATGTTGGTCACGGGGGGCTCGAATTGGCCCTGGGGCTTTTCTTCTTCGCTCTCGATCTCGAGTTCGCGAGAAATAGACGACAGAAAATCCGCTGAGAAGTCTTTGATGACCTCTTCTTCAGCGAAGTTAAAGTCCTTTTGCAATAGGCAGTAAACCGCGTTCAGAACGTGGCCGTACATACCGGAACGAACGCCGTCTTTGTCGATCAGCGTCTTGTGGTGTCGACGGTAAACCGCCTCCTTGGCTTCGATGCGAGCGGGAGTGAACTCCCCCACCATCATGCGCATGGCCGGAGCCAAGATCATGGCAACCAGGTCACCCAACATGTCACGATCCTCGGAGCACGACAGCAGGGCAAGGATATTGGACAGGTGATCCGAGAGCTCACGCCCGCAGTCCACGCCATTCTGTTCGTGCTCACGGTTCAAGTTCACCAGCACCTCCGCACGCTTGTACTCATCCCCAAAGAGGATGTAGCCCAGGTCGAGGGTGGTGATGGCTTGGATCTCGAAGCTACGGGTGTAGATCTCCTCTTGATCTTGAAGAGGACAAGCATCCCCAGCCACGCTGGCGCCCCAGGGCAACATGTCGGCAAAAGCCTTCAGATGCCCAGCGGCCTCCGCATGATCCTCCTCGAAAGCCTTGATGGCCCAAGCGGTTTGCTGGGGCAAGGCCTCGGTCGGATACTTCAGCAGGGGCACAAGGTGCGCGTAGTGGGAAAACGCCATGCTCTACATGCCCCTCGCAGGTTCCACGCGGGAGCCGAAGCCCATGCTGCCCTTGGCGTCGCCGGTGTTCTGCAACATTTCGATGGCCTGCTCGCGGTGGGCGGCGGGGATCACGAAACGATCGTTGAACTTGGGCAGGGAGGTCATGTAGTAGATCTCTTCAGCCATTTCGGGTGTCATGTCGGTTTCATTCAAGGCGGCCATTGCGCGCTCTTCGGTGATATCACCAACCGTCTTCCAACGGCGGTAGATGCGCACTGCCATGAGCTTCTTGAGCGGAGCGGCGATCTTCTTTTCGTCGCCCGCGGTGAACAGGTTGGCCAGGTACTTGAGCGGCAAACGCGCCTCGTCCAGGGTTCCCCAAAGCTCGTCGGTGGTCGTGTTGTAGAGCCACTCATCCGCCCAATGCTTGGAGATCGGGTTGAGCTTTTCAGCCTGCTCCTTGTTGTCCACCTTGGCGACCGATGCCATGACCGGAAGCAGGGGCGGTACGTAGAACAGCATGGGTAAGGTCCGGAATTCGGGGTGCAGCGGCATGGCCAAGCCCCATTCCTTCACGAACTTGTAGGTGGGCGACTTCTGTGCCGCGTCGATGGTCGAGTCGGCAACGCCGTTGATCTTGGCAGCAGCGACCATGTCGGGATCGAAGGGATCGACGATGGCGTCGATGTGACGATCCACCAACTCGTTCTCGGGAGCCGAAGCGGCCTCCTTGATCTTGTCGGCGTCGTAGAGCACGACTCCTAAGTAGCGGATACGCCCCACGCAGGAATGCATACAAGCGGGAGCTTGGTCGGACTCGATACGCGGGAAGCACAGGATGCACTTCTCGGACTTGCCGGTATTCCAGTTGAAGTAGGCCTTCTTGTAGGGACAAGCCGAAACGCACATGCGCCATGCGCGACACACGTCCTGGTTGACGAGCACCACACCATCCTCGCCACGCTTGTACAGCGCGCCGGAGGGACAGGATGCGACACAAGCCGGGTTCAGGCAGTGGTTGCACATACGGGGCAGGTAGTAGAACGCCATGCGCTCCAGTTCGAACATGGCCTCCTGCTCGGCAGCCGAAAGGTTCTTGAGGTTCGGATCCTGACGGGCGTAGTCCGGGGTACCGCTCAAGTCGTCGTCCCAGTTGGGACCACTCTTGATATCCATCGGCTTGCCGGTGATCAGCGAAATGGGACGCGCCGTGATCTGATCGTTGGCCTCGGGGGCCTGGATCAGGTCCAGGTACTTGTAAGTCCACGGCTCGTAGTAATCGTCGATAACCGGCATGTGCGGGTTATGGAAGATGTTGAAGAGACCCTTCTTGCCGTTGGCGCGCAGCTTGATGCTGCCGTTGGCGTTGCGAACCCAACCGCCCTGGTACTTGTCTTGGTCTTCCCACTTGCCGGGGTAACCGGTGCCGGGCTTGGTTTCCACGTTGTTCCACCACATGTATTCGGCGCCCTTGCGGTCCGTCCAAATGTTCTTACATGCGATAGAGCAGGTATGACAACCGATGCACTTGTCCAAGTGAAAGGTCATCGAGATTTGTGAGCGAATGTCCATGCTAGTTTCCGTTTTCTAGTACTTGCTGTTGTAGGGAGGCGATCGCTCTAGAAGACAACCTTGGTCATCTTGCGAACGGTGATGTGGGTATCGCGGTTACATGCGATCGGACCCCAGTAGTTGAAGTGGTAGGTGAACTGGCCATAACCACCGCAGAGGAGGTTGGGCTTCAGGTGCACTCGGGTGATACTGTTGTTACCACCACCGCGCTTCTTGCCGCGCATTTGCGACTTGGGAATGCCCAAGGTGCGCTCCACAGAGTGGTACACGATGGAGACGCCGCGCGGGATACGGGAGCTGACGCAGGCCCGTGTGATGTAGATGCCGTGGTCGTTATAGACCTCGACCCAATCGTTGTCCTGGATATCCAGCTCCTTGGCGTCGGATTCGCTGAGCCAGCAAGGCTCGCAACCACGACTCAAGGTCTGCATGCGCAGGGTGTCCCCATAGGTGGAGTGGATGTGCCACTTGCCGTGGGGCGTGAGGATGTTCAGGACCTTGACCTTGCCCGGCTCTTCTTTCCAGGTTTGGTCCATGTCCCCCATCACCTCGGGCTTGGGAGAAGGCTTGTAGGTGGGCAGGTGCTCGCCATAAGCCACGTACATGTCATGGTCCAGATAGAAGTGCTGGCGACCGGTCAGGGTTCTCCACGGCACCAGGTGCTCCACGTTGTAGGTGTAAGCTGCGTAGGCGCGTCCGTCGTGCATCAAACCCGACCAGAGCGGCGAGTTGTTGTAGCGACGAATCTGCGACTGCAGGTTCTGGTATGTGGTGCGGACGTCCTTGGAACCAGCACCCAAGTGCTCCAATTCCAAACCGGTCTTCTTCTCGGCGTTCTTGTAAGCACGCACGGTCAGCTCACCGTTGGTCAGAGAGGAGAGGTGCAACACAGCGTTGGCTGCGGAGACATCTTCCTTGATCGAGGGGTAAACCTGGCCGTCGATGGTTTCCGTGGGGAAGTGCGGAGACTCGATCATCTCGTCGTACTCGTCCTCACACATGTAGTGGTTGCCGTGGGCTCCAAGACCGCCGGAGCGTACCTTGTCACCGAGCGCGCAAAACTTCTCGTAGATCGTGGTGTAGTCCCGATCGAAGACGTTGAGGCCGTGCATGCTCTTGCCGAGCACGGGTTCACACTCGCCCTTGTACCAGTCCTTCACGTTGGCCTGGCTGATCTCGCCGGGCGAATCGTGGGAGATGGGCACCGTGATGATGTCCGTCTGGGGCTCGGGCATGTACTTCTTGGCCGCTTCGCTGGTCACGCGGGCCAGCTCACGGAAGATTTCCCAGTCGCTCTTCGCTTCCCAGACCGGGGCGATGGCCCGGGACAAGGGATGGATGAACGAGTGCATGTCCGTACTGTTCAGGTCGGCCTTCTCGTACCACGAAGCGGCGGGAAGAACGATGTCGGAGTACAGGGCGGATGATTCCATGCGGAAGTTCAAGTCCACAACCAGGTCCATCTTGCCTTCGCCGGCAACCTCGGCCCAGTTGACGTCCTTGGTCTTGTCCTCGCTGTCGATGGCGTTGATGTTGGAGTGACAGCCCAGGTAGTGCTTCATGCAATACTCGGTGCCTTTCATCGAACCAACGATCGCGTTGCCGCGCCAGATGTACCACAGCTTCGGGTGGCTTTCCTTGGCTTCGGGGTCGCCGACGCAGTACTCGAGCTCCTTGGACTTCAACTTCTCAAACACGTATTGCTTGATCTCGTCGTTGTCCTTGGCGCCCTTGGAGCGGGCCTCCTTCGAGAGCTCGAGCGTATTCTGCTTGAACTGCGGGTAGAAGGGCATCCAACCGTTGCGAACCGCCTTGAAGATCGTATCCGCGGTGTGCAAGCGGGTTAGATCGTTGTCGGGAACGGTGTTGTAGCGGGTGTAGTCGCCGTCGTAGCGGTACTGGCTGGTGTTCATGTAGTGCCAGATCGGAGCCTGCTGCAAACG
>JAAETM010000452.1 GCA_024228395.1 bacterium
AACGGGCCCGCCGAAGGCTTCAACAGTCGAATCCAATCAGTGAAAGCCGCAGCCCGGGGATTCCGAAACTTTGCCAACTACAGGACGCGGATCCTATTCTTCTGCGGAAAGCTGGAATTGCAGCCCAAAGGGGAAAGCCACTAAATTCCGGGAAGAGCCGAAGATGATAAGGGGCAGCAGCAGGATCAGGGCCCCATCACCCTACCCGAAATTTGAAGAAGCGGGGCCTCCAAGGCCGTTGATAAACAATGATTGCCGGTCAGATCCTCACAAATTGCCTGACCGTATTGTCAGAACCTCGCATCCAACATGCAGGGAACCAGGTGCCCTGCCGGCGAACGGTGACGACCCGCCTGATCTCCGCTGATTGTCAATGGCTCGCCAAGCCACCCCAAGCTCATCCCTAAAAGATCCCCCAAAGCTTGCGCGACCGATACTTCACAACAAACGCCTCCGGGTCGTTCATCTCGTGCTCGATCCGTAGCGTTCCGTTTACGAGGTAGATGACCGCGATGGGAATGAGAAGCCCAGTGAGGCAGAGCAGGGCGAAGATCAGGGGGCTGCCCATGAATTCATAGCGCACGATTCGGTTGTTCATGTTGGTGGGGGGGGGGAGGCACCAAGGTGCAAGCGGAGACGGACATGGTATTGCATTGCGCATTGCATTGCGTGGGTTGTCGGCCATTCATGGGGTGCACCGGGGTTTGGGTCGCTTGGACAAGGACTTTCGCTCCATCGCGTTGCGCAGCAAGAGCGGTTTTGGTGGGTGCCAAAGTTCTGAATCCAGTTCCTCGTGGACTGCATAAGTGTCCTTTCCAGACTCTGGTTGCCCGAAATACAATCTTCTATCGGGTTTTCGGACCGGTTGGTAGCGCGTAATCCGTGCCGGTGGCTGCCCTCTTCCAGCGCTTTGCTTTTGTTGCTCTGCCATGCCCATGAACCCTTCTGAATTGCCGGAAAGCTGGCCGCCCAACAAGCCAGGCTTGGAGGGGGAGGGAACTCCAATCCAGGGCAGGATATCCTAGATCCACCGATCGCAGATGTGGACCTGGCCAAGAGCCTATCCTTGGACGTACCCCGCGCATACCTGTAGGAGCGTTGCGTGGCATCGGTCGAGCAGAAGTGTCAGTTGGTCGACCTCGAAGTCCTATGGACACGCACGGCCGCACAAATCGTAGTAGCCCTAACCCGGATATTTCATGAAGACGTGCCCCAGGCACAGCAACTCGGTTCCTGGCAGGGCTTTGTGGATTTTGACCCCGCAGGCAATGCGGTGGCATTGTCGAGGAAGGCAAAATTCGGAAAGTCCTGTCAGGGAGCGAGA
>JAAETM010000453.1 GCA_024228395.1 bacterium
AAACTGCCCGCTTGGAATTCCTATCCACCAAGAGGGCGCTGTTTCAACGACAAGGGCTGTTTCTGTAAATGTGCTGTTCTTCAATTCACTTGTATGACGAACCCGAAGCCCCGTCATGTGGGAGTAAATGGAAATTTTCTTCCATCTGCCCCTATTAGCGGCCCAAACCGGCGGGTCTACCCCATTAAAGTGTAAGAGTCGTGGGGCCGGTGGCTTCCAGGCGGAAGGGCTGGGGTTCGCCGTATTCGAATCCACCTCCTCGCTTGGACCAGTTCACCCTTAGTGAACAGGCAGTTTCGCTGACCAACCAGAGCCGGGACAACCCTGCTTTCTCGCGGATCGCTGACCCGAAACCATTGCCCAGGGTGGACTTGAGGGTCAGGACTTCGCCATCTGCATCTAAGAACTGAACGGAGTGGCGGAGCCTAGGAGATGGGCCAAAGTCCACGCGAACGGCCCGCCTGCGGTGCATGCGAATGGTCTCGTGCCGGTCTCCAGTCAGCTCAAATTTCCGAGAGACGAGCCCCTCCCCATGAAGGTCCAAGAAAACGAACTCGCCCGGGACCCCGGGAAATTCGAAGCGCCCCTCTTCGTCCGAGTGAACTAGCTGCCCAGACATGCCAACCCAGATACTGCCATACACATTCGATTCGAAGGTCGTTGTGATTAGCTGCACCCCGATTCCAACGAGCGGTTCGTCATCCAGGTTCAACACCTGACCCGAAAGGGGCTTCAGCAGGTTTGTGGGTATTGAGATCACGACATCTTGGTCACCCCCATGGGCTTGCTGGGTCACCCTCTGCAAGGATACGGGGTCAATCACGCGCACGCAGTATTCCCTGGGCAGCAAACCACCCACTTCAAAGCGCCCTTCCGCATCCGTCATCAGTGACAACCTATTGCCACGAACGGCATCTTCCATGCTCGGCACGTCGGTACTCCATCCATCGGCGACTAGGGTCTCGTCGACCAACTTCACCGACCACCCTTCACAAGGGTTGCCCTCTTCGTTCAGGACCTGCCCGCGCATGACACTCGGCTCCCCGCCCATCCTCAGCTCCACAAACATGGGAGCGCCTTCAGCTAGCAGCCAGTCCCTTCCGAAATCCGGTTTGCTGGCAGGTGTGATTCCTTCGGTGAAAGCAAGCAACGGGGTATGTTTCTTCAAGCCGAAGGAGTCCACGTCTGGCGCCGCGACTTTGGGTGGGGTCATGCCAAAGCGCCCATCACGATCGGTTGTGGTGGTTGTGCGGGCAAAACGAACGGTGACTTCAGGAACTGGTCGGCCCGTGGAACTGAGCACGATACCAGTAAGCGTCAGAAGCTCGATGCGTCTTTCCAATCTGCGTAGCTGGAACTCCACGGGCGATTCCAACCCAGCGAGAGAGAAGGACTTCTCGCCGAACCCCCGGGCCCCCACCTTCAACCCGATGCGAGGGTCCATTGGACAGTCCCCTAGCAGAAATTCACCATTGTCTTTGGTTTGTGTGACATAAGACACAGAGGCCGTCCTCGTTAGATCGTGGGGAAACCCGCGGTACATATCCAAGGAATGCTCGATGCTGACCGACGCGCCGACAATGCCTAGCCCCCGCTCGTCCACGACCCGGCCCCGAACCGAACCCTTCCGAGCCACAAGTACCAAGTGCTCTTCGCCAAAAGTTCGGGGAGGCACTTGCCCACTGCGGACCGTAGCCCATTCATCTGACTGCACTTCCAACGCGAATACCGACACATGCCAGAGCGAGGGCTCTATGTCCCGTTTAGATCCTTTGATCACGCTGGAAAAGCGTCCTGAAGCGTCGGCGATTGTCAGCGGTTCTGTCAGCGATCGAAACGGCTGCAATTGAGCGAGAGGAACGCCATTGCCATCCATGTCCACCACCTGCCCCTTGAGCACCCACGTGGGCCCTTCGCCCCCACCTCTGCTCTCGCGCTCCGTGACCCCACTCGCCTCCTGACCCGACCCTTCATCAGCAGCCCTTTGCGCCGCCTCAGGCGTGACCAAAACCTCATCCGATCGGCCGGAAGGCATGGGGCCAGCGAGCCCCGATTCCTCCACTCCCAATGCGCTGGATTCGTTCGCATCGCCACCCACGCCTGCGAACTCGGTTTCGTCCATTTGACCCGGCAACAGGTGAAATTGCCATGCGACGATCAAGGATGCCGCGACAGCAACGAACAGTCCAACAAACCAAACGAAACCCGTGGTTGACGCTGCCGCAAAGGTTTTGCCTGGCGTGGCGAGGCCCTCGAATCCCCTGGGCATCAGTGGCAACAGCAGGGCTCCCCAATTCGACCGATCGCCGTAGCGAGCATCCAAACGCAGACGCAACTGTTCCATGGCCCGGGCCAAGCGACTGTGAACGGTCTTGACCGGAATACCCAAGCGCTGGGCGATCTCCTTGGGCCGCAAGTCCTCAAAGAAGCGCAGCAGAACAATACCGCGCAGGGGCTCTTCCAACGCGAGCACATCTCCTACCAGCTCCCGCTGCATGGCAGCCTTTTCAGCCAATTCAGAAGTACTTGGTGCCACCTGCCGCCCGGCTACGACCTGCTCCCGATGCTGGCGTCGGGACTCGGATCGAGCATCCTGCCTGGCCAAATTCCGCATGACCTGCCCAAGCCAGCCACGCGCATTGTTCAAGA
>JAAETM010000454.1 GCA_024228395.1 bacterium
AAGGCTTCGGGCGCAGGGGTATGACTTTCAAAAGGTCGTATCCCGTGCTGGCGAACTGATCGGCCTGAATGTGGAAGAGGTGATAAAACCCGGAAAGCAGCCGCAACGGGTACAGGCCAGAAGCTTGGTATGTTACTGGGCGGTGATAGAGCTCGGTCTGGTTGGCACCTCGGTGGCTAAGATGCTGGGTATGAGCCAACCGGCAGTCAGCAAGGCGGTTCAAAGAGGAAGGAGGCTGGCGGCGGATAAGGGGTATACGCTTAGAGGAAAGTTATAAATTCATGAGCGTCCCCCTTTCCTATCTACGCTGTGACCTCGCCGAGTTGTCGTTCGAACGCTACCGCGACAGCGACAACCTGGTGGCGCGGCTGAATCTGCCCAACATGCACTATCCGCAGCACCAGCGGGTGGAAGTCTACGCCCAGGCGGTGCGCGGCTTGACCCGTTTGGAACCAGACCCCGAGAGGCAGCTCAAATACCTGGACTACATCGACATCTACGGAGCGCTTGACGATAATGAAAGAGCCCAATACGAACGCGACTATCCCGACGAGGTACAAACCATGAGCAAATTCGCCGAACGCTTCCGGCAAGAGGGTTTGCAGGACGAACATGGGGACACCCAAGAAATTACACCCTATTCCATGGATCCTTATTCCCTGTGAGAGTATTTTATGGGTGTCCGCAATATGCGCAGTACTCTTCGCCAAGATCTTCAAATACGACAAGACCCTCGCCGCCAGCCAGGGGTTCAAGGTCCTCGTTGCCAGCTCCGATGCCACGATGCACGACGCCGCCCAGCTCGTCGACTATTTCGGGGCAACCGGAATCGCGGCGAAGCCCGTCGTGGTGGACGGAGGCGGTGCCTGGGTCGCCGCCCTCGATGGCGTCTCAGTTGTCTACCTCTTCGACAAAAAAACCGCAGGCCAGGTGGCCACGGTATATCGATGACGCGACGGTGCGGCCGGTTATTCTTCGCTGGCCCCCGCGGCAAGCCAAGGAGGCAGCATGGAATCCCCCAACCCGGAGATGATCACCCGCCTGACCCGTCACCTGACGGAGTTGATCAGCGAAACCAACGGTCTCTCCCTCGCCGATACCCTGGAGCTGGCGGAGCGCTCCGCTCGGTTGGAGGCCGACCCGGAGATCCTTGAGCAGCTGCGCAGCTTCCACGAGCTGCTGGACCAATTTCGCATCGACCGGCTGCCGATCAAGCCCCTGTTGGACCACCCCTTCTCAGCGGCCCTGCGCGCCTTCTTCCGGGCCTTTCCGCTCCCCTTCCGGGAAGAACACATCCACCTCACGGGCTCCCTCACCCCGGGCTTTGTCTTTCCCCATCTGGAACGGTTGCTCACGGGCCCCCAGCGGGAGGTCTATGAGCAGAAGATCGAGGAGGTCTACGGTCCTGGCAGCCTCCCCATCCGCAGCACCGAGGACGTCGCCCGGCTGCTCTGCCTCCAGGAAGATCAACGGTTCGACCGATACTTGAAGATCCTCTACCTGCCGAAGCTCATCCTCACCAGTCGAGAGATCCATCGGGACGGCGCCTACCACCTGGCGAGCCGCCTCTACCACCAATACAACGTGGGCGCCCTGCGGCTGAAGTTCACCCTCTTCCGCGCCACCCGCGACTCCAGCGAGCAGGTCCCGGGGATCGAATCGCTCACCCCGGAGGACGTCCTGTTGGGCCTGCACGAAGGGTTCAGCTCCTTCCAGAGCGAGGTACCCGGTTTCGAGTTCATCCTGGCCCCCAGCTTCCGCAAGGAGGCGACCTTCTTCGACGCCGAGCGCTACACCTCCAAAGAAGAGCACTTCGTGCAGCAGGTGCGTCAGATCATCGACCTGCTTGAGCGTCACCCCGAGCTGCAGGAGCACGTCTGCGAGGTGGATACGGTGGGGGACGAACGGGGGTTCTACCGCAAGGTCCACTTCCAACAGATGCGCGTCGGGCTGCAAAAGCTCCAGGCCTACGGCTTTGGTGTCCGCTCCCACCACGGGGAGACCTGGACCACCCTGCGGCAGGGGATCCAGGCGGTGGACAACGCGATGAACATCTGGCACGTGGATGCCATCGAACATGGCCTCAGCTTGGGCGTCAATCCAAACTACTATTTTCACACGATGCTACAGAATATCCTGCGACGGAACCGCCGGGGGGAGGGCCTGGTCGCCGGCTCCCTGGAACACAACGAGCTCGTCGCGATGGACTGGGACGGCCGGGAGACGATCTGCCCCAAGCTGGTCGCCGGTCAGCAGCTCACGGAAGCGGAGCGGACCCGCTTGATCAAGGCGAAGTTCTACAACGCCCGGGAGGTGGAGCACTACCAGCACGACGTCCTCAACCGGATGATCGAAAAGCGGCTCTCCTTGATCGCGCTTCCCTCCTCGAACAAGCGGTTGACCGGCCTCTTCGAGGATTTCAAGGACCACCCCTTCTCCTGGTGGGAGAAGAAGGGGATCAAGCTGGGGGTGGGGACAGACAACTACCTCACCCTGGGCACCAACTACCTACGCGAAATGTTGATTCTGCTCTACACCGACCCCTTGGATCTGAAGATCACCAAGCTGCTGATGGTCACCACCGGCGAGTCGCGTCGCCCCTACATCAGCCACCTGCTGTGGCAGATGCGCAAACAGCTGCAGGGCTGAGCTGGAGGGTATTGTCAACTTAACGTTATCCAAACCTCACAACCGATCTACAGTTTGGCATTGTCACGTTAAGCGATTGGAGGGACAATCCTGCTATGAGCAAATCAGATAATCCGTATTATCGCCATCGCTTTCCACCAGAAGTGATTAGCCATGCAATCTGGTTGTACCACCGTTTCACACTCAGCTCTCGTGATATAGAAGAAATGCTGGCAGTTCGCGGCGTTCAAATTTCATACGAATCCGAGGAAGAGGGGGGACGCTCATGAAATTATAACTTTCTTCGTGTGTCGACTTGTGCTACAAAACTGCAATGCCCCGACAAGCCCGTATCGACATCCCTGGCGCTTTGCACCATATCATCGGCCGTGGAATCGAGCGTAGAAAGATATTTCAGGATGATACGGATCGCGAGGATTTTGTCGGAAGGCTGGGAGATGTCCTTCGCGAAACGGCAATACCAGGAAAAGGGGTCAGACTCGAATTAATGAAAAAATGCCAGCATCATTAAAGTCAACACCGAACCGCAACGGCAAGAACACTGAACGT
>JAAETM010000455.1 GCA_024228395.1 bacterium
CACTACCCACCCCACTGCCGAAGGCTCCTGTCAAGACCGCCGGAGCGCCGGTTGAGTTATTGGTTGCAGCACAAAAGGTTGTACCGGTTTGGGCAAGAGCCGAACTGGAAAGGGCTACGGCGAGGCCGGAAAAAAAAGGAAAAAGTTTGGATCGGAGCATGGGTAGAAAAGGGCTTGAGACAACTACCGTAAACAGACAGGATTTCGAAACACTTCGGATCGATGCGGAGAGGGTCAAGGGCAATTACGCGAATTATGCAATTGTTAGCAGCACACTGCAACCGACGCCCAAACCCACACGAATGTATCCGTTCACGGGGGAGCACCCCTTTCTCGGCCCCCGGAAGGCCGTCAAGTGGGGTTGGGGTGGTCGTCCGAGCCTAATCCCGGCTTCCAGACCTCCGAATAGTCGCCGAAAACGGCCTTGGCGGGCCTCTGGGCGCCCTTGATCCCCCGTGAACGGTTACACACGAATGGGCAATCAAACTATGCGTCACCCACTCCTTCAACGTGCGAATCTCATCCCAAGACTTGGCGTACCTCTAGTCTAGTTTAGCGTTTCGCACTTCTCAGGGCCTGGGTCTGGGCCCTCACTGATCAACTTTCGTGGCCTGCGCTCTATTGGTCGCACACCCCCATCTCGAAGCTGGTGGTACTTACGCCAAGCAACTCTGAGGAGGGGACATGCGTGCCAATAGTATCCCACAATCACTTCAAAATGTACTGCGAGGATTCGAATCTTGCTTTACAGCGCCGACTTACCGCTGGCTCCTTACCCTGGTCATCGGTTGGCTATTCTGCCGGTCGAGGCATTGGGTTACCCGTGTCATTCGAGCCAGTGGCGAAGCGACCGACCAACACCACGCTGGCTTCCATCGGTTTTCTCCGAAGCCCGCTGGGTGCTCAGCGTCAACTACATGGCCCCATCGCATTGCCTCACCAGCCTTGCTAGTGGATGGGAATTCCAAGCGGGCAGTTTCGGGAGAGCGGGGGGAAGCGAGGTGGAGCGCGGGGGCGCTGAGCCGTGTGCCACGTCCTCCCTCACATACCCAGCCCAGGCAACACCACGTTACGAATCGAAACGCGCGCCGCATTCCATCCCGACTTGCAACTGAGAGACCCTTCCTCTCCGCAACTCCTTGCCAGTCCCTTGCTGCAGTCGAGACCTCTGCCAGAATCTTCGCGACGCGCCTGCCATCCAAACGAAAACAGGGGGCACTTCC
>JAAETM010000456.1 GCA_024228395.1 bacterium
ACCGACATCCACATGGAACCACTCTCGATTCTCAAGCTGTATGGATATCGCTTCAAGATTGAGGTCGGTTTCAAGCAGGCCCTCCGCACCCTTGGTGCCTATGGGTATCACTTCTGGATGTCCTCCATGAAGCGTCTCCCACGCAATAATACTGGGAACCAATATGTGCACATGAAAACCGATGAGTACCGCCAATCCGTCCATCGCAAGCTAGACGCCTACCATCGATTCGTACAACGCGGCTGCATCGCAGAGGGGTTGCAGCAGCACCTTGCCGTGAACTTCCGGTCAACGATCTGGACGAACTTCCGAAGCTGGATGCGCACGATGAAACCTGCGGCCTGAGGCCCCCACTCAAGCCCCGCACTGTCAAGTTGAGAACAGTTTACCCCACCAGGTAGTTCGTCGGGTGGCCCAGGGGCATTGCTGGCCCCCAGGCGCCCACAGATCCGGACGTGCGCGATTGACGCATCCGGCTCCTCGGTGTCGGGAGTGACCCGGCAGTGGCTAAGCCACATTATGGGCTCGCTGGACTGCGGTAGATCGAGTGGATTGCGTGGGCGAAGGGGATGGGGTAGCGCAGCAGGAGCTGCCTGTACCATACCCAGTCGTGTTGGCGCGAGTTGGAGCGGCGACAGAGCCACTTCTTCCACGTTCAAATCAGTTGGTGGCGGAAGAGGGCCAGGGAGCGCGTGTTTCCGGTGATACCGTAGTACCCGCAGTGGCCCTGTAGCTTCCTCACCAGACTAGTTTGCTGCGCTTTAACTGGCAGGTGGCGATGTGTCCGGCACCAGACTGTGAGGGTCTTCAGTGCTCGCACCAAGCTTTTGCAATCCCCCTCTCAGGTCGGACAGTGCCATGTGTGCGGAGCGTCCTGGCCTAAAACCATGCGAACAGTCCAGAAAGTCCTGTTCGTAGAGCGTCTCCAGCACCATGGTGACTCCGCGTTGCACAATCTTGTCTTCGAAGGTGGGGATCCCAATGGGCCGCGTGGACTTTCCATCCGCTTTCGGAATGTACGTCCTCCTGACCGCTGGGGCCCGGTAGCGGCCTGATCGCATGCGCTCGTGGAGGCGTCGGATATTCTCCGATAGGTCCTCCTCGTATTCGCTGGCGGTCTGACCATCGATACCAGGTGCTCCGGTCTTTCACGTGCGGCGGCGAGCCTCTTGCAAAAGGTCTGGAGTGATGAGGTGGGCTAAGGTCCCAAAAGCCATGTTCGGGGCGTTCTTTGCCAGGTCTGCTACCCGTCGCAATCCTGGTGAGATAGATTCCATGTTCGATGCCATTGTTATCGTTCCTTGTTACGGTTCCACAATCCGGTGCGCCCT
>JAAETM010000457.1 GCA_024228395.1 bacterium
CGCTTGGCCGTTGGTAACTGGTTCTGGCTTCCGGGTTCCAGTAGCGCCTGGCGAATACACCTCTCCTGCGCTGCCTCCTGACGATTTAGTCTTGCCGGATCCGGACGTAGTGCAAGGTGGGCCGCCAACAACCGTTGATAGCGGGAGTGAATCCCCGGGTAGCTATCGAGGGTCTGGAGGGTAAGCCGTTGGTTCTTGGTGAACCAGGGTTCATCTTCTCCCATCTCAGCAACCGCCAGCGCCGCCAGCCACAGGTATAGATCACGGTTCAGTTCCGGAGTGGGAAGGGTGTCGATCGAGACCGGAAGACGCAGGGAGTGCTCATCCCGCCACGCCAACTCCACCCTTTGGTTGCTACCAGCGATGCGCTGCAACAGGCTACGGCGGGCGCCATGTCGGGTGGCGGTTGCCCCATCCACCTGCAGACCACCATCACCACCAAGGGCTCGGAACATCACTCCCACGCCCAGGCGAACCTGGTCCAGAGGCACCACGGCATCCGGGTAACCGGTGTCCGCCACGGTAGTGATCAGACGATCCCAGATTTCTCCGACCTTGTCTTCCATCTAAGCCCCGAAGGTTACGTCCACAACTTCCATCAACGCCTGAATGGTTTCATCATCGTCGGTCAGGGGTTCAACCAGGGCGGCGCGGCACGCCTCCAGCGGATCATAGCCACCGAGGATCAGGGTTGCAGTATAGACCAGCAGCCGGGTAGATGCGGCCTCCTCCAGGTCATGGTCTTTAAGTGCCCGCAGTGCATTGGCCAGGATTACCAGCCGTTTGGCCAGCACACTATCAATACCGGTTTCTCCCACCAGGATTTGCTGTTCCAGTTCTGGCTTGGGAAAATCGAAACGCTGGGCAATAAAGCGTTGCTTGGTGCTGGGCTTCATCCCCTTAAGCAGGTTCTGGTAACCGGGGTTATAGGAAACCACCAACATAAACTCCGGTGGCGCCTGC
>JAAETM010000458.1 GCA_024228395.1 bacterium
AGGTGTGGCAAGCTCTGCCGCCGCAGATGGGGTGGGGGCGCGCTGGTCGGCCACGAAATCGGCGATGGTGAAATCTATCTCATGACCGATGGCGGAGATGATGGGGATCTCACTGGCGGCTATGGCGCGCGCTACCTGCTCATCATTGAAGGCCATCAGGTCTTCCAGTGAGCCACCGCCACGGGTCAGGATCAGCAGATCACACTCGGAGCGCCGGTTTGCCAGTTGCACCGCCTGGTTGATATCAACCGCAGAACGGTCGCCCTGGACCTGGACCGGATAGATCACCACCGGAATGGCGGGAAGGCGCCGTTTCAACACGCTGATCATATCCCTGATTGCAGCGCCGGAGGGGGAGGTAATGACCCCGATCTGACGGGGAAACTGCGGCAGTGGCCGCTTCTGGCCGGAATCGAACAGGCCCTCCTGGTCCAGACGCTGCTTCAGTTCTTCGAAGGCCTGACGCAGCAGGCCCTCGCCACCCAGCTCCATATGTTCGATGCTGAGCTGGAAGTCACCCCGGGCCTCATACAGGTTGGGACGCGCCCGGACCAGCACCTGCATGCCGTTTTCCGGCTCAAACCTGAGTCGTTGCCGTTTCATGCGGAACATGGCGCAGCGCACCTGGGAGTGGGGGTCTTTCAGGGAAAAATAGATATGACCGGAAGATGGCCGGGCCAGATTGGATATCTCACCCTCCACCCAGAGCAGTGGGAAGCTGGCGTCCAGAACTGCCCGCACCTCGCTGTTTAGACGTGAAACGGAGTAGATATCACGTTGTGGTGCGCTGATGGAGGGGGAAGAGGGCAT
>JAAETM010000459.1 GCA_024228395.1 bacterium
AAAGATCCCCCCTTTCTGCTGCTGGATGTCAACGGGGTGGGGTATGACGTGGAGGCCCCCATGTCCACCTTCTACGACCTGCCGGCACCAGGTAAACAGGTGGTGCTGTTTACCCATCTGGCCATCCGGGATGACGCCCATGTGCTGTATGGTTTTGCCTCGGAGTCAGAGCGCTCCCTGTTTCGTGCCCTGCTCAAGGTGAGTGGCGTGGGGGCCAAGATGGCCCTGGCCATCCTCTCCGGCTTGAGCGCCGATGAGTTTGCCGCCTGTGTGCAGGTGGAGGATACGGCGGCCCTGGTGCGTCTGCCGGGGAGTGGCAAAAAGACCGCTGAACGCCTGAGCGTGGAGATGCGTGACCGTCTGGGTAAGCTGGATCTGGCCCCGAGCGGCGTCGTATCCGCCGGCAGATCCCAGTCGGTGGAACACAGCCCGGTGGCCGATGCGGTGGGTGCCTTGATTGCGCTGGGATATAAGCCCAATGACGCCAGTCGCATGGTGCGGGCCATCGATAGCGAGGGTCTCTCCAGCGAAGAGATTATTCGGGCATCACTCAAGGCCGCAGTCACGGCCTAAGAACTGGAACACACTATGTCAGGACACGATCCCATAATT
>JAAETM010000460.1 GCA_024228395.1 bacterium
AGGGCTCGACCCCGGTTTTGTGCGCGATGGTGTGGAGCTGCAGTTGATTCTCGCCGAGGTCGCCATGGATGAGGATGATGCCACTGCAAGGGCCAAGGTGCGCGCGAACCGGTTGGTGCGGCAGGGGAACCTGGCGCGCAGCGAATGGAATGCGCTGTTTGAGTTGGGGCTCCTGGATACTGACGTCATGCGCGCTTGGCTGGTTCTGCGCCATGGGCGTGGGGATCTGGGCGCGTGGGCCCGGGATCTGGCATTGCGCCTGTTCGAAGCGTCAGATCCGGAGGCCATGGGGGCCCGGCGCTTGCGCGCTCCTCATGCCGTTTCGGTTCGGCAACGTACGGTGGCCATGATCGAGCGTGGCGAAGTATTGGATGCATGGACCTTGTGGAGACGCAGCTTGCCGAATTTCTTGGGCGACCTTCTTTCGTTCCGCCCGGACCTTTTTGTTACGGACATGGCTGTTCAGGACTTTCACAAGGATCCTGATAACCCTGAGACGTCCGCCCATTTGGCCAGGGCTTTTTTGCGCGTCGGTTGGTTTGAGGAGGCCCAGGCCTTTGTTCGTTCCTTGCCCGCGGGCCTGGATCTGGATCTGGCCATGGAAGTGGACTCCCAGGCCACCTTGGCCATGGAGTCGATCCGCGGCCTGGCGAAACTGATGCGGCGCGTCGATCGTGGACGAGCCCATAGTGGTCCTTCAGACCCGTTGGTGGAAGAGCAGCGAGATCGTGCAAAGGTGGATGGTCTCGATGATCTACTGCGCGCCGTGGGGCAGGTGCTTTGGCTAGCGGGTCCCGCTTTCTTTGGTGAAACCAGTCGAGAGGAAATGGAAGAGCGGCTGGTCGCATCGCCAAGGCTGCGCTTCGGTGGTTTCGCACAGGTTGTGCACCCCGGGCCGGTGTTGACTTCCTGGGATGCGGACCGTGATTTGGGAGCGATCGGCGAACCGGTCCCTGGACTCGCACAGGAATTGGGGCGTCTTGGTCGCGTGGGAATATTTGGAAGCGCAATGGGCGTGGGGGCCCCGGATGCGACCGTGCTTCGTTTGGTTTACTCGGAAGGGAAATGTGGGCAACACTTGGGGGTTCCCTTCCACGGAACCGTGCTTTGGTGTGATGGCACGGATGTGGGGGCGCGCAATGTGCGCATGGGTGCGAGCGTGGCGGGGGCGGCCTTGCACGAGGGTTATTTCATTGACCTGCAAGAGGTTCGCGTGGCCCACGGAGCCTGGGAACGCTTGGCCACCCGGTTCCAGGCGGGTGGCTCCGCGGGTCGCTTGAACCACCTGCGCGAAATCCTGAGCGATCCCGGATTGCCCACCCACGCGCCGGACTTGATCGCCTTGCAAACGGGCCCGGTGGATGCGTTCGATCCCGAGCCCCTTGCGATGGATCCTTGGCTGGAGACGGGGGTGCTGCTTGGGCAAGCCGATCGCAATAGGCTGGCATGGATGGGGGAGCAGGCGCAGAAGAATGGCGGGAAGCCGGGGAGCCTTGCACCGCCCAGCTTCGAAGATGCTGTTCTCTTGACCGCCATTCACGAGGAGGGGCATCTCTGTGAGCGTACGCGCTTCTTGCCTCTGAGCGCGCATTGGTCCGCCGCGCTGGGTTTCCTCGCCGACCAGAACTTCTCCCCGATTCGGGTTCAGCAACGGCTCGAATATCGAGCGCAGTTGACCGCGCTTTGCGCCGTAAGGGATCCGCGCCTGGCCCTGGTCGAAATACTGGACCAGGCGGAAGGAGGCTCATCAGGACTTCCCCATGGACCCGCGTATGCGCAGCTGTTGAGGGACCTGGTGCAGGAACTTGGGGCTGGCCTCAAAGCGGACGCTGCCTGGCTGCGGGGCCTAAAAATGGATCGCGA
>JAAETM010000461.1 GCA_024228395.1 bacterium
ACTCGCTGTCTACGCTTCGCAGGCCGGGTTACCCCGGACCCACGCAAGACTCGCTTCCGGATGGGGGCCAGCCTTTCCGGGCGGGATTGGCACCCGCAGGATTCCAAAGGAGGTTTAGAATGTCCTGCCTCTGTTGTCTAGTTGATTACATAGTCAGGTCATCTTTACTCCTCCACCAAGCTTTCTTGGCGCACGCAATGGTGAGGTCGAGGCAAGGTCTACGCCTTGCTGGTACGGGCCTGTTTCTCAGGCCGTTGCTACGCCTGCGAGGCGCCAAACGAAACGCGAGAAGCGCTGCTCGAGGGCCTGATGCAAGCCCTGGAATTCTATGGAGGGGTCTTCCGCAATCTGTGGTTTGACCACCTGACCTCGGCGGTCCGCAAGGTGCTTAAGGGAAGGGACCGCAAGCGGCAGGATGCCTTTGCTCAATTCGAGGCTCACAATGGAGTTAAGACACCGTTTTGCGGCCCCGGGAAAGGCAACGAAAAGAGTGGCGTTAAGGGTGAAGTGCATTATTCACGGAACGAGATACTGCCGCCAATTCCAACGGTGAAGGGCCACGAGGGCTTGCAAGCCCTGTGCGACGAATGGATGGTCCAAGATGCCAAGCGCAAAATCCATGGACGCTCGGAAACGATAGCGGAGCAATGGATGGGGGAGGTCCCAAACCTTTTCCGCTCCCGGCCGCGCGCTTTGAAGCGGCATCACCTCAAGTGGCCTTGGCTAGAGGGGGACGGGAGATGTACCGGCAGGGGCGCTCGCGCAGGGCGTGGTTATTTGCGGGTATGTGGGTGGCCGCGTGCAGGGAATGACCTTGCTCGTTTTAGGTTAGAGGCGGGAGGGATTGCGGACCCGGAGTTGCGGCGGCGTGATCGGTTAGCTTTGGAATGGGCTTTCCAGAATCGGGTCCGAGGGCGATGCGGGACTGGAGCGTCCGACTTCGGCATGTCTATCTCCCCCATTCTGTTCAAGATTCTGCAAGCCAGTGCGGTCTCCGCTGTACCCGTTCACGGGGGGGCACCCCCTTCTCGGCCCCTGGAAGGCCGTCAAGTGGGGTTGGGGTGGTCGTCCGAGCCTAAATCCCGGCTTCCAGACCTCCGAATAGTCGCCGAAAACGGCCTCGGCGGGCCTCTAGGCGCCCTTGACCCCCCGTGAACGGTTACAGACAAGGCCGAGCTGGCGGTTTCTACGTGACAACGTTATGCGGTCGGGAACGTCCAAATCGAACTTCATCCTCTGAAGCAGGGAACGCAGGAATCCCTCTGCCTAGCGCAGTGGGAGTCCGTAGACTAGGCGCAGCGTAAGGGCTGTTTCGATGGCAAGGTTGGAGTACTTGTGGGGTGTACCTCGTCGGCCTGAATGGGCTGGCGTCCACCACATAATTGCGTCCTCCTAGATCCACAAGTGATGTCACCACGCTTGACGAGAGCTCTGTCGTACTGACTCCACCTCAGCGTTGCGAACTACCTGGCAAAAACTTCCGAATTCGGGCCCGTTCGGCAGTCGTTCTGGGTAGTTCATGAATGTCACCAGTGGTGCTTTCGAGCCGCGTCGGGGCATTAGCGAGAGAGTGCCGCTGGAGGCATTCATGGACACCCAGACGGCCTGGTAGTTCGCAATGGTGAGGTCCAGTTGGCGACGCGATACTTGGTCTTGCTACTTCGGGTGGACTCGTGACGTCATACCCCAAGCTTAGCTGTCAGCCAGCGGCTCCTTGCAGAACCACACTCTGGGTGCTGCGCCGAGGACTATTTTGCACCAACACCCCCCATCGGATCTCGGGATGAGAATCGGGGTGACTCCAGGGGTGGTGCCGACCTTACCGTAGGGTATAAAAATAGGATTAAGACGTTGTTTGGCAGGTTGCAAGCGAATTATGGTAGTATTATGAACGGTCGTGCATTCGGGATACTCTCCATGCCGATCCTAAGTGAATCGACGTCCCGCGTTTCGAAATATCAACAACACTCTCATGGACATACCCAAAAATAAACTTATGTTCCCAGGCATCGCACTGGTCTTGACTTGTGGAGCTTTTGCCCAAACCGGTACAACCTTCTGCGCTGCAACCAATAACTCAACCGGCGCTCCGGCGGTCTTGACAGGATCCTTTGGCAGTGGCGTGGGTAGTGGTTTGCACCTTGAGGTCAGCGGTGGTGTGCCGAATGAGATCGGCTACTTCCTCGCAGGTAATGAAGCGACTTCCGGTGTGGTGATTAGCGAAGGC
Organism: bacterium; assembly: GCA_024228395.1. Taxonomy (GTDB): domain Bacteria; phylum Planctomycetota; class UBA1135; order UBA1135; genus NORP259. The sequence goes on from JAAETM010000461.1 coordinate 2,228, forward strand.
ATCAACTGTTTGATTGGTACATCTACGGCGCAATTATTCCGCTACAACGTGGGGGGCACCGAGGCGATCTCGATCGGACGATTTAACAGCTTGGGCGTGTTGGAACATCTGGTGGGTACTTCAACGACAGGTACCGGTTTTGACGTGCCGGCCATGATCCCCTCGACCATGCCGATTCCGATTCTCTTTGGCGATACTTGGCACT
>JAAETM010000462.1 GCA_024228395.1 bacterium
GGCCCTGAAGAGCCTGCGCCCTTCCCAGGTCCGATTGCTGGAGGGGCATGGAGCCATTCTGGCCCCATGCTTGGAGACCATCGAGCGCCATGGGGGCGGCAGTGCCCGTTGCATGCTGGCCGAAATCTTCACTCCAGGGGCTCCCTGAGGGCCCGAACGACACTCCCAGGGGTGGAAGGGGCCGGGATCGAAGACCAGAGCCCCATTCCCACCGGAAAAACCACGTTCGAGCAAGTTTCGGGCAGGAAGGCTACACTGCGCGCGTGCGATTCCCCGCGTTCCCCAGTCCCAACCGACCGAACATGAAAACTCCCATGCTTCGCCTGACCGCATCTGCCCCCCTGGCCCTGGTTTTCCTGGCCGCCTGCGGCAGCGATCTGAAGGCCCCCACTTCGACCCCGCCCCCGGCCGTCAATTTTGCCCCCTCGAGTGGGGTTGTGCCCCTGCCCAGCGACCTTCTGTTTGCGGGCCCTGCTGGCGAAGCGGATGCGACATTGAGAATTCCCGGCGTGGAGGACGGCTCCAACCCAACACCCACCCCACCGGAAGTAGCCCTCTCGGCCATGGACGGTTGGTCCACGAGCGCACCTTTCACCATAGGCTTCAACACGCCCATGGATGCCACCACGGTCATCGCAGGAACCACCGTCCGTATGTTTGAGGTCACGCTCGCTTCCATAGGTGGCCCGGTCACTGCGGTCGTCGGCGAACTAACTGCGAATACGGATTTCACCGTGGGTATGGCGCCCGAGCTGGATACCAACGATAGCTCGATTCGGATGTACCTTGAGAAACCGCTCAAGGCCAACACCTCGTACATGTGGGTTCTGACCAATGGCATCCAGAATCTCGCAGGCACTCCTTCCGAAAAGATCGGCGAGTACCTGCTGGCTTCAGCATTGGATCCCTTCGAGCCGACGGCGCCGATTTTCGTCTTGCAAGCTTTGGTGGGCGCCCAACTCACCGCAGCCGTGGGCGAAGGCATGGTGCGTGATGACATCATCATGACCAACGTGTTCACCACCCAAGGTGTGAATGAGGTGCTGCAGACCTTCGCTGCTATCACGGCCGGCCAGGAGGCTGCGATCATTGCAGCACTTTGCGCTGGTCTTCCCAGCGCTTGCGCGGGAGAAAGCACCGCGGTCGACCCCAACAACACTTCGAGTTTGTTGGTCAACACGCCCTCCATCATCACCACGGCGGATGCTTTGGGCGGCGGTCCCGGCTTGGCGGACATCTACACCGGCGATCTGGCCGTGCCGTACTATCTGACCGGAGTGACCAACCCCTCCGACACCGCTGGAGTGGTCAGCACCGATCCATTGACGCAACGCTTCCAAGCGCGCTTCAACTTCCAACTCGACGGCCTGACCCCCCACCACGTGACCAGGCTGAACGTGCTGCCGGCTTCCACGGCTTCCGAAGTCATCCCGGTATTGATCTCGGTTCCCAACGTCGCCAGTGGCCAAAGTAAGCCTGGCGGCGGGTGGCCCGTCGTGGTCTTTCAGCATGGAATCACTCGAGATCGTACCGACATGCTTGCCATGGCGGATGCTTTCGCCAATGCAGGCATCATGATGGTCGCTATCGACCTGCCCCTGCATGGTTTTACGGACGATACCAACCCGGTCATCTTCGCTGGCTATGATGCCACCCAACCCGGCGCCCGCGAGCGCATCTTCGGCCTCGACCTGCTCGACGCTCTGGGGGCTAGTGGCCCCGACGGCACCGTGGACCCCTCCGGTTCGCACTTCATCAACCTAGCGAACCTTTTGGTCACTCGGGACAACCTGCGCCAATCCACAAGCGATTTGCTGCACCTGACCAGCCAACTCGCCAGCCTGGATTATGATGGAGGCGGCGCCGATGTGGACGCCACGCGCTTCCACTTTGTAGGCCACTCCTTGGGCGGTATCGTGGGCATTCCCTTCCTGAGCTTGGCCAATGCAAACTTCCAGTCCGCTACCCTCGCCATGCCTGGTGGAGGCATCGCCAAGCTCTTGAACGGCTCCGAGTCCTTCGGACCGCGCATCCGGGCCGGCCTAGCCGCCGCGGGCGTGGTCGAAGACACCGCTGACTTTGAAGCGTTCCTGTGGGCTGCTCAAACCGCGATCGACAGCGTAGATCCGGTCAACTATGCGGCCGGCCTGGGGGCTAGCGGATTGCCGATCCACTTCATCGAAGTGGTTGGCGGAGGCGGCGGCGGCGGAATGCCCGACGACGTGGTTCCTAACTCGGTGACGCTGGCCCCCCTGGCTGGCAGCTCCCCCACCATCGCCACCATGGGTCTGACCAAGATCATCGAGGACACGGTGGCTGGCGGCGGCATCCAGGGCTCGGTGCACTTCATCGAAGGCGATCACTCCTCGATCCTGGACCCCACCACCAATGCAGCAGCCACCGCCGA
>JAAETM010000463.1 GCA_024228395.1 bacterium
CGGGTCGCGCAGGCGATCCTCGCCGGGGATCAAGCGGAAGGCGTTTTCGTAGCAGGCAATCGCCGGTGTCCACATGGTGTTGGCTTCAAAAGCCAAGCCCAACTCGGCATAGGCGGTGCCTACTATCCCTTGGGCAACCGGATCGCTGGGCTCTCCGCTGGCCATGGCCTCACTAACGGCGGTCATCTGGTTCTGCACCAGGGAGACCACCTCGGGGTCCATCCGGGCTGTATCCCCGATGTCAGGTAGGCTCGGCCATGGGGCCTCACCGGTTTGAAGGACTAGGGCGGGGACTGCCATGGCGGAGGACGCCAGGGGCAGGGTAATCAGAAGGGGCAGGGCGAATCGATAAACCATAGGTAAGCCACTGGAAAGGCCAAAGCGGGGCTACCAGTATACCGCTTGTACGGGCCAACTTTGACCCTGTTGGCGGGGCAAATAGGAGTGGCCATACTCGGTGTGGGGCACCGGATTCACGGTTGGCCGATCGTTTCCGCTGCAGAAGTGCCGTCCTACCCCTCAACGGGGATCAGGGCAGCATTTTGGGCTTCGCGGATCGCCTCCTGGACCCATTCCGATGCACCCAAGGCCAGGTAGTGATGACAGTTGGCCGCAAGCGCGAACTTGGAGTCCGAGGAGAGGCTCAACAACTTCCTTTGCTGATTGACCCACAGCTCGTTGAACTCATGGGTTGGGAAGCCTTTCGGCGCCGATTCCGGGTTGGAACTCCTTTCGGCAGCAAGAATGCGAACGGGGAACTCGAAGCGATCCTCCAGGGCTTCGATTTGTTGCATGCTGCTGGGTTTGCAATTCTGCTCCGTGTGGATGGTGCGCAGGATGGAAGGCAAAAAACTACGGGCGCACAGGGCGGAGTGCGCCCGGGCCGAAAATTGGTACCCAGGGGTTTCAGGAATGGCCACAGGCATGCGTGCCAGGCGCAGAATTCCGAAGTAATTGGCCACCGATAAGAGCCGCAAGAGCAGCGGTGAGGGCTCGGATGAGGGCAGGCCTAGCTTTCTCGACTCCTTGCCAAAACCCTCGCAATCGCTGTCCAATAGCACCAATCCTGCAGTTTCGAAGGGATAGCGATGGGCATACATGCGGGCCACTAAGGATCCAAATCCATGGCCCACGATCAAGGCGGGGCGTTCTCCGACCACTTCGACGATCAGTCGGTGCAGTTCGCGCGAAAGCGTGTCCACATCACGTGGACCGGCGCCTTCTTCACTCCAGCCTAAACCTGCGCGATCGTAGACAAGCACTGGAAAGTCCTTGGCGATCTCGTGGGGCAATTCCCCGAAGTGCGTGGACCAATCGGCGGCATCGGCTTCAAAAACTACCAGGGGATCGTCCGGATTCTGCTCCAGGTGATGGGCTCCCAGAGTTTGGTAGTGCAGCTTGTGCCCCCCAATGTCCTTCATTTCACCAGGGGCTGGATGGCGTCTCCCGTCTCGAATGCGCGCAATTCGCTCCGCGCCGGCGGCAACCGCAGCGAGCAGTAGGGGGGTGAGAATGAGGGAGCTGTCCATGGAGGGTCGAGAATCCTAGCAAGTTGGAAGCGATTGAGGCAGGTGTGAGTCTGGAGACCGGGCAACTTCACCTGTTATTCACGCCTTCTGAGGGCCTTGGGGTGGTGCGCCCATGCCTTCGGTTCGATTTTCGTACCCCGGGTTGGAGGACCTGTTTTGCCCCCTCCGGGCAGGACGCACTCGGTACATCGAATCCGCCGATTCCCACCCACCCGTAGAATCCATGAAAATCCTACTGATCGGCGGCACCCTGTTTGTCGGCCGCCACTTGGCAGCCGAGCTGCTCGCGCAGGGCCATGATTTGACCCTCTTTAACCGCTGCAAGACCCACCGGGGCCTATTCCCAGGGACCCGAGAGGTATTCGGGGACCGCGACGGGGGTCTCGACGTTTTTGCGGACGAGGAATTCGACTGGGTGATCGACACGTGTGGTTACGTGCCGCCGGTGGTTGGAGACAGTGCCAGGTTCTTCAAGAAAAGGGCCAAGAACTACCTGTTCGTGCCGACCGTATCCGTGTATCCGGCCACCGACAAACCCGGGCTCCACGAGGAGAGTCAGGTTGCAGTGATCGATTACACCGAGACCGAGGTGGTCGACGGCCGCACCTACGGCGCGCTGAAGGCCCTGTGCGAGCACCAGGTGTTGAAGGCCTTCGGCGACCGCGCCCTGATCCCCAGGCCAGGCATGGTCATGGGGCCCGAAGACCCCACCGACAGATTCACCCGCTGGGTGTGCCGAATTGCTGTGGGCACTGAGTTCTTGGCGCCCGAGAGTCGCGATCAACCGGTGCAGTTGATCGATGTCCGGGACTTGGGCAAGTGGATGGCCTTGCAGATCGGCAACGGGAATTGCGGAGTCTTCAACACGGCAGGCGCCAGGGGCCGGGCTGCAGAGTGGAGTTGGCGAGGTGACCACTCTATTCTGGACATATGACTTTGCTACCCGATGGTCGAAGTGCCCAATTCGTCTCGGAGTCTGGGCTTGCGGAACCCGATCAGCTCGTTGCGCTCAATGAGCGGGCGAGTGCGAAGGTGGTATTGCGTTGGTTGCGGGAGGGGAAGAATTTGGCGTGGGAAGGGGATTGGGAAAAAGGAATCGGGTTGCTGGCAGAGCTGCGGAAGATCCTGCAGTCCGAGCGGGGGGAGAATGTGGGCGGGAGTGTTTTGGATCGGTGGAAGGAGCAGCGGGGAGGAATTCGTGAACAGGGCGAACTGTTGGGCGGGATTCTCGTGGCCGTTGAAAAAGACAGCGAGGTTCGCTTGCGCAACGCGCCGGATGTTCGGCGGGCTGTGGAGTTAGCCTGGGGGTTGGAGGGTGGTTTGCGGGTTGTGGCCCTGAATACTCTGGTGGGGGCGTTGAGCGCGGCGGAATGGACCCGCAAGGGGATCGAAGTTCCCGGACTGAAGGGCAGATTGAAGCCCCGGTTTGGAGTTTTCTCTCCCACGCGGCGGGCCTATGTGGATTTGCTATCGCACATGGAAGTAAAAGGGAAAACGGTGCTGGATGTGGGGTGCGGGACCGGTGTGTTGGGGTTTGTGCTGCTGCAACGTGGAGCGACCAAAGCCCTGGGAACGGACTTGGACGGGCGTTCCGTTGAGTGTGCCACTGACAATGCGAACAGGCTTGGATTAGGGGGACGGTACCGGGCAAAGAAGGCGGACTTGTTTCCGAAGGGCGCGCTCTTTGATCGCATCGTTTTCAATGCGCCGTGGGTGCCGGAAGTGCCGCAGACGCGGTTGGATCGGGCAGTGTTTGACGAGGGCGGCACAACCTTGGACAGGTTTGTGCAGGGTCTTCGAGCAAGTTTGGCGGAAGGCGGCGTGGGTGCGATACTGATTTCAGACCTGCCGGAAAGACTCGGGCTTCGAGAGGCAGGATATCTGGAGAAGGCGGCCTTCAATGCGGGACTGCAGGTTCGTTTGACCGCCGAAGTGCCCGCTGTTCACGGACGGGCTCGGGATGTGCGCGACCCATTGCACGAGGTGCGCGGGGCGGAGCAAGTTCGGATTCTGATCCTGGGAATGGAGTAGTACGAGCGGGATAGACCGCCTGCTCGGCAGAGCTCTACCATTGTCACTTGCGTGCTGAAGGGAAGGCGATCTGCAGATATCAAATGCCGGCGGTTGCCCGCCGTCGGCCCGCCAAGATTTGGGCGAACAGATTACTCGGCACTGCCATCTAGGGTACGCTATTGCAGTTGCAAGTAGGCGACCACAGCGATCCGATCGGGGTGGGCTTTGACAACGATAACCTGCAGGCTGTCGAAGCCCGAATGGGATGCCTTTTCCGGGACTTGAACTCCGTGACCGTGAATCCCGCCCAGAAATTTTCCTCCAGAACTGACCTCGATCCTGGCCTGCTCTTTTCCTTTCAGCATGAAACGCAGGCTGTATTTGTCCGAATTGTCCAGGCCGATACGCAGCTGCTCGGCGTGGGTTGTCTTCCCGAGGGAGATCATCAACCCACCCCGCCCGATCGTCGAGAAATCCCCTTGATACCATCGGGTACCGTCCTCACAAGGCGTGCTCAATTGCCCTAAGTCCATTTCGATCGGGGACGGATTCCTGTAGTCACCTTGCACATAGTCCTCGATCTCCCTCGACCATGCACCCGTGTTGATTCGCCAGATGGCGGCCATGCGTTGAATGGAAAAAACTGGGCCGCGTATGCAGAGCCTTAGATCGTCATAGAAGCGAGCTAGGCCCGTATGATTGAGCCTGTTTTGGCCGTGCCCCAGTGTTTCGAGATAGCCGTCTGGGACTTCGCGCCCAAAATGTCCGATGCTAAATGTCTCCGGCTTTACCAGCGGGAGGCGCATGAGCAATGGTTCGCAAACGAGTGCGTCGACCAGGTGAAGGTCGGGACCAGCCATATAACCGTCGTGCCCCACAACGTTCCAGAAGAAAACCATGGGGTCGTCCGGTCCGGAGGTGACCCCCAGGCGCTTGGTTCCCGTTCCATAGGTGGGGATCGTGCGGGTGGGGCTCAAGAATCCGGACCAGTTGTAGTGGAAACCACGCTCGTCGATGATGCCGTTGTTGGTGATGGTGCGGAAACCAAATTCGGGTTTGCTCAGTAGGGGGGCAGTGTCGCACGCCAAACCAAGACCTGTGGCCAGGCACAGCAGGCTGGGTGCGACCCAAACACGTAGGTTCTGGAAGGGCACGCGCGCCAGCAGGATCGTGGTCAGAAAAAAGGGCGCAGCCAGGAATCGACCGGTCATGTAACCGCCTCCAATCTTGAGGGTGTACATGCAATACAAAAGGGCGCCTAAGGCGAGCGGGAGATTTTGAATACGGCGCCAGCGGAGAGCTGCAAGTCCTCCCAACAGCATGAAAGGCAAGAGCACGGGATCGCGCAGAAGGGAGTCCTTAAAGAACATTACCCCTTGGGGCGTCAGCAGATCCTGGGAAACCCCATGGAATGCCTTGGCGTAGGCGGAGAGGGGCAGGGGCGTGCCGTAGTAGATCAAGGAGAATGCCAGCCACAGGAGGAGCGGCAACATTCCCAGGGCCACACCTTTGAATGCTTGCAGTTTCGAAACCCTGCACGCCGCGACCCATAGAGCGGGGGCGAATAGCACCACCGAATCCAGCCGGTTGGTAGCTGACAAGGCCATGATGAAGGACAGCCAAAACAGCTTTCGGTTCGCGTGCAAGGACCCGAAAAAGACCCAAGCAAAAGCTGCGATGAGCAGGTAGGTCAGCGGATTTTCCAATCCCGAAGTGGAGTATTCGACAAAGGCCTTGCTAAGCAGCAATGCGGTGCAAGCGCAAACGGCGGCTTGTACCGTGGTTGCCAGTCGAAACACCAGGATGCCCATCGCCCCGAGGGAACACAGGGCACCGACAACCATGGAGGTGAAGTAGAGCTCTCCGCTAACCAGGCGACCCAGAACGAGCAGTCCCAGCCATAGGGGGTGTGTGAAGGTCTGCGTGCGTTCCACCACATTCCAACGCAATCCGTATCCTTGGATGAAGTTCTCGGCAGTACGGAAAGTGATGAAGGCGTCCTCGGTAACCCAAGCCGTGCGGATCATTGCGATGACATACAACGCCAAGGACAGGATCAGAGCTACGCGCCATGTCTTTTTCCAAGAGCTGCATTCAAAGGATGTGGAGTTGGGGGCGTTCAAAACTGGCAGGGTGGCGGATTGAGGGGGTAGGGATGGGCCGGGTAGGTAGAGAGGATATGCGCTGGATCGGATAGTGCTAGCTGGAATCAGTCTGTTGGACCTTGTTGCGACACATCCACGTACGCCAAACAGAAGATACCGGTACGCATGTACTTCACGCCTTCGATCAGAATGCGGTTGTATCCCGCTTTCACCGCTTGGGGCGGTACTTTGATGGGGGCAGCCATGATTCCGGGGAACAGTTTGCCGCGTTGACCCACGGGACATGGCACTGTTCCGAGCTTGCGCTCTCCGGCTAGGAATGTGATGCGATATTCCGCTTTGCCGCCCAGGCCGAGTGTGATGGATGAATTCTTGACGGGCTCGTCCAGTCGAACAAGCACTCCACTTTCGCCCACGAGCCTAAACTCTGGATCCCAAATCGATTGTCCATCCTCGCAGGGGGTTGGAAGTTCAGCGAATGGAATGGGCCGGACTTTGGGGTTGCGATATGCGTTCTGTATATAGTCGTTCAGACCACTCTTGCCCGCACCAAAAGCCAAACTCGAGATGGCCGACAGACGCTTTGGGTCCAATAGTCGACCCCGCGTGATGAGGCGCAAGTCGTCATAGGCACGAGCCAACCCCGCATGCTGTATGAGGTTCGATTCGAACGCTAGTGACTCCAGATACCCGTCGGGGATGCGACGTAGGAAATGCCCCACCCGCCAGTTCTCCCGGTCCCAAACAGGAAGCCGCATCAGAAGTGGGTCACACAGGAAAGGATCGACCGTGTGCATGCCAGGTCCCGACATGAACCCGTCCAAACCAACGATGCCATCCACGAAAATCCGGGGGGAATCAGGTTTCAGGTCGAGCCCAAGCCTCTCCGAAAACGAGTCTGCCACGGGAATGTCCCGGCTATTCGAAAGTAAACCCACACGCGCATACCACCAAACCCGTTCATCGACGATTCCGCCTTCTTCGGTGATGACCGCGGTGCGCGAACCCGAGTCCCTTGTGCTCAATAGCGGAGCTGTTTTGCAGTTGAGTCCCGCAGCCACAACGCCAACAAGGAAAGCGGGGGCCAACCAGGGTTTCCAGGATCGGAATTCAATCCGTGAGAGGATGATGACGGCCACAAAGAGAGGCAGGGTCAAAAAGCGCCCAGTCATGTATCCTCCGCCGATCTTGAGGAGGTAGAAACAATAGAGGGCAGCTCCAAGTGCCAAGGCCCGGCTACCCAGGGCCTTCCACCCGAATGCGACCAAGATTCCAGCAATCAGAGCGGGCAAGAGAACCGGGTCCTGAGTGGCGATGTTACCGAAGTAGCGTCCGCCTTGAGCTAACAGACCAAGTTGGGGCAATCCGGTCATGGCCTTCGCGTAGCCGGTCACGGGGATTGGAGTGCCGTAGTAGAGCGTGGCGAAACAACCCCAAAGGATGAGGGGCAAAAAGCCGGCAAGGGCTAGTTTGATTGCGCTGGTGATCGGTATCCCGCGCATGGCCATGAGCAGGGTGGGCCCGAACAGGAGAAGCGTGTCGATTCGATTGACAGCAGCTAGGGCAGCGACCAAAGCCATCGAGAACAGACGTTTCTTGGGGGCCAAGTCGCTATAGTACAGACCGGCAAAGATCGCGAGCAGGAGATGTGTGAGGGGAGCCTCCAGGCCAGACGTTGAGTACTCCACGAAAACTTTGCTGAAGGCCAAAATGAATAGCGCACAGGTCGCGCCTATGACACCGGTTGCGATCCTAAATCCAAGCAGCCACAAAGCTCCTGCCGTGCACAATCCGCCCAGCACCAAGGCCGTGAAGTAGAATTCGCCACTCAGGAAGTGGCCGACGGACATCAACATCATCCACAAGGGATGGCTATAGGTCTGCACTCTTTCCGCCACATTCCAACGCAGTCCATAACCATGGAAGAAGTTGTCGATTGTCCGGAAGGTGATGTACGAATCTTCGGAGACCCAAGCCGTCCGGACCAAGCCAATGGCGAACAAAATCAGAGCCACCCAACGCAGGGTGCGCCAGATTGGAGAAAATTTTGATCCGATAATGGGCGTGGTATTCATGGGGCGGTCGGGCTGATGCTGCAGGTGAGGCTCGCCGGGATGACTTGCAATAACATGCGTGGGCGGTCTGGCAGCAGGAAACCTGGAAGGAAGCGCCGTGGAAGTCTACCTTCAATCCGGGTGTTGTATCGTCTGTGAGAATGGCCTTTTGCCAAAACTCGAGTTCCCAATCGGGGGTAGCTTGGGGCTATGAAGCTCATTGTGTTTCGATTTGGCCCAACGGCCGCACCTTTGGGTAGATGTGAGCGCGGGATTCACTCGTTACAATGATGGCCATATTCCCGCAGGTAACATTCCGCTCCCGTCGATCCCGTGTGCCGCGCGCATCGGCCCCGTTGCTCCAGTTATCTCAAGGCTTCGTCGAATTGGCGCACGATGTCCCCGGCAGGTTCGATGGAGTGCACTTCGCCCACGCTTTGCCCAGCTTGCCAAACGTCGCGATAGCCGAGTTTCTCGGTGGCGGAGCGGGATGTGCGTTTGAGTTCGCGCATGGAGCGTAGGGCGAGGTAGGTGCGCGCCCAGTGTTTGGTTTTTGGTTGGCGCAGCATCCAGGAGAGCAGGGCGCCGGGTTCGCCGCGTTGCATTTGGGCTTCGGTGCCCTTGCGGATGACGGCTACGTCGATACCGCTGAGGCGGCGCGTGAGCACTATGTCTGTAGCGTTGGCTTGCACGATGGCATTGCGATAGTCGGCGTGCACGCTGCATTCTGGGGTGGCGATGAAGCGTGTGCCCATCTGCACGCCGGCGTATCCCATGTCCAGGGTGTTGCGGAAGGTCTCCGGGCTGCCGATGCCGCCGGCGGCGATCACCGGCAGTTGAAAGCTGAGCAGCTCATCGAGCAAGGCCTGCGGATCGAGTTTGCCCGCATGGCCTCCGGCGCGACGGTTGACCGCAATTAGACCGTCGACACCCCCGTCGACGGCCTTCTGGGCAAAGCGTCGTTCGGTCACGTCGTGGTAGACGATGCCGCCGGCCGCGTGTACCTGGTCGACGACTGCGCGTGGGTTGCCGAGTGCGGTTACGAAAAAGCGCACACCGAATTCCAGGGCTTCGTCGATCCAGGCGGACATGACCTGTTCGTAGCGTTTCGAGCCTTTTTCCAAGATCGCATTGAAACCGATGGGCTTGTCGGTGAGTTCGCGTACTCGCTCCAGTCCCGCTTTCAGGCTGCCAGAATGCACGTAGGCAAAGGACACGGGTTGCACGATGCCGAGGCCGCCCGCTTCGCTCACCGCAGCCACCAGCTCCGGATTGCCGCAGGGGTACATGGCTCCGCAGATTAGGGGCACATCGACCCCGGCGTGTTTCGTAAATGCTGTGCTCATGTGGGTTTGTTTCCAATGGTCCATTCCGCTGTGGCAACCGCGACCACGTCGCCCTCTTCGTCGACAAGGTTGGCTTCCACTGTAAAAGCGCCCTCGAAGTCGCCCGCGGGGGGAGGGAAGCAGGTTGTGGCCGTCAGGGGTCCGCGCGCCTTCTTCTCATACGACATGGAAAGCCGCGTTACGATGCCACGCCGACCGGGCCCCAAGCAAGCGATCGTCGCCAAGCCCGTAGAGACTTCACCAAGGTTGATCAAAGCGATAGCGTGGACCGAGCGCAGGTGATTGCGAACCGCCGCGCGATCACGCATGCGAACCACCGCTTTGCCGGGCTTGAGTTCGAGAACCAGGGGTTTGATGCTGCCCGTGTAACGCGCCGTACGACCTAGCAATCGACTGAATAACCACTTGCCACCTGGCAGCGGAGCGAGCCTCTTCCAGAGGTGGAGCAACTGTGAGGGATCGGCCATGTTGATCTTCAGGTTAGCGCTTGCAGTGCTTGGGACCGGATCAAAAAGTTGGAGGAAGTGCCGTAGGCGGCGCTTCCTTCGAATTCGGTACAGGCAAGTATCATTGTCATTGCCTTCAATCGGGTCAGAAAGAGTTGGGGTGCCCAGACCCACGGGGTTGAGATCGAATACCTCGAAGCTGCTATGCTGTTGGGTTTCGGTCAGCCCGATATAGCCTGTCCAGGCAGGAAGAAGGACAATCGCTATCATAAATCGCTAGACTGGGGGCATGAATTGGATTCTGTTGCTACCCGTCCTGACCCTCCTCGTTCTTGGTTGTCAAAGCTCGTGCAGCTCGGAGAATGAATCGCCCGACCTGATCTTGCATGGAGGTTTGATCTACACGCAAGCGCAGGCCGGTATCGTGGAGGCCATCGCTGTGCAAGAGGGTCGAGTTCTAGCCGCAGGGGGGGATTCTGAAATATGTGTTCTCGCGGGTCCATCGACAAAGGTGATAGACTTGGCCGGTCGCGCCGCGTACCCCGGGTTCGCCGATGGGCACGCGCATTTACTCGGCATTGGAACGGCCGCTGAGAACCTTGACTTGATAGGTACCGAGTCCATGGAGGACGTTCTGGGTCGAACCCTGGAGCGCCACAGGAAACTTGTTGCAGGGGATTGGTTGACCGGTCGTGGTTGGGATCAGAATGATTGGAAGGTCCAGGAATTTCCCACGCACCATGGTTTGAGCGAAATGATCCCGGACCGTCCCGTGCTGTTGACTCGCGTGGATGGCCACGCCCTGCTGGCGAACAAGGCGGCCATGGACGCGGCGGGCATCACCCGCGACACACCCGATCCGGAGGGTGGGCTCATCGTGCATGATCAGAATGGGGAACCGACGGGCGTCTTCATCGATGCAGCCGAAAACCTCATCTGGAAGGTCGTTCCCGATATCTCAACCTCCGCGTGCCGATCGGCCATCCTGACCGCAACCGATATTTTGCACAGGCAAGGGATCACAGCATTTCACGATGCGGGCATGGGCCAAAATGTACTCGATGTGCTAGTGGACCTTGAACAGCAGGGCGAGCTCAAACTGCGCCTGCACGAGATGCTGGCCGGTTCCAACCCTGGCTTGCTCGAACGATTCTTCGCCAGCGGTCCAATCGATGACTCGCAAGGCAACGGTTTGCTGAACGTGCGCTCTATCAAACTGTACGCAGACGGCGCGCTGGGATCCCGGGGCGCCGCGTTGATCGAGCCCTACACCGACGACCACGGCAATCACGGGTTGATCCTTACTTCGCCCGAAGAGATGCTCGAAGTCTGCGAGAAAGCCCTAGTCCATGGCTTCCAAGTCTGCACCCATTCAATCGGAGACCGTGGCGTGCGCCAAGCGCTTGAGGTTTATGCAAGAGCCATGGAGTCGAGCCAGGCGACCGACACCCGCTTCCGCGTTGAGCATGCCCAGGTGGTCCATCCTGACGACTTCGCGCGCTTCGCAGAACTGGGCGTCATCCCCGCCATGCAAGCCCAGCACCAAACGAGCGACATGCCCTGGGCGGAATCCAGGCTAGGTCCGAAACGCATCCATGGAGCCTACGCCTGGCGCAGCTTCATCGAGGCGGGCTGTATCGTGCCCGGAGGCTCCGACGCTCCGGTGGAGCGCTTGGATGTGGTCGCGCAATTTGCTGCGGCCGTAACGAGGCAAACCATCGATGGAGAACCCGCCGGAGGTTGGTATCCCGACCAGTCGATGACACGTCAGGAAGCCCTCAACATGCTCACCACCTGGCCCGCGCAGGCCGCCTTCCGGGAGAATGACCTGGGCCGCCTTGCGCCCGGCTACCGGGCTGACCTGGCTATCTTCGAAGGCGATTTGATGATCGTCCCCACGGAGAAACTCGGCGATTGCAAACCGGTGATGACCGTTTTCGCAGGCCAAGTCGTTTGGCAGGCGGATTGAGCCTCGCCCAAGACGAGCTCACTTCGTTTCCGCTCTGATCGAGGCTATCAATTCGTTCACATCTTCCTCGGTGAAGCCTTCCCGTCCACCACTGATAATTCCCCCGTTTTCCAAACGCCCAAGGACCTGGGGGAGGGTGATGATTTTGCCATCCACAAGGACCGCGAGTTTCCGATTTTTCAAGGATTCGGTGTAGTCTCCGAAATTCTCGCGTTGATTGTCGGCGACGGTGAATCCTATGGCAGGCAGGCCCAGGCTGTCAACGCTGCTATAAAGCTTCACCTTGATGTACTTAGCCTCGGACAACAGCACGGACCCTTCCTCAAATTTGAATTCCTGTGCCCCAACTGCATCGGAGCTTGCCTCCCCACGAAACTCAAGCATTGCATAAGTGTCTGTGTCGGCATCAGAAGGCGAGGATTGGCAGGCAAAAAGCGCAAGCGCGCAAACGATGGTGATTAGCGTTTTCATGGGTTTTCTCCAAGTGGTGGTACAGGGCGGGATAACAGCAGTTGTGCAGGATAGGGGAGTCCCCAATCGGTAAGCGCATCTCAGTGGTCGCCAGGCACCTGCTAGAGTCTACCCGATAGTCCCAATTCCATTCAGCACCGCCTGTCCTCCCCGCAGGAAACACTATTTGAGCAATAATCGCCTACAATTAGCCCGATGCTCGCCCCGTGCGATCCAAATCGTCACTCACTCCTTCCCTGATACCGTCCCTTGGAAGTCCTACCCACTCCCCATCTCTTTGGGGTCCGGCCCATGCTCCGCACGCGACTTGCGGCGCTGTTTTTGATTCTGCCCCAACTGGCTTGCCAATCGACTTCCGACGTGAAGCCGCTAGCCCGGATATTTCATGAACACGCACCCCAGGCTTCGCAAACGGGCCCCTTCGGGCCCCTCTCGCTCCCTGACAGGACTTTCCGAATTTTGCCTTCCTCGACAATGCCACCGCATTGCCTGCGGGGTCAAAATCCACA
>JAAETM010000464.1 GCA_024228395.1 bacterium
AATCCCATTATCAACGCTGAGTTGGGCTCTGACGGATTTGAATGCTGCCATCTCTTGTTGGGAGGAGAGCTCCAATTTGGTCCAAGTTCCCGACTTGACCGCGTCCACGACCCGCTGAAGATCTGGATCAGCCTGTGTGGCTGCTTGGAGGTCCTGGAGAGTAGCTGCGACCTGCGGCGTCTCCGACAATGTCTTTACTCCCAACTGCGCTGCCCAGGCATGAAGTCGACTGAGGTAGTCCGCTACCTGGTTGTGAGGTCCTGGGATGTATTCCACGCTGAAGTCAAAGGCCTCGAGCCGTTCCTTCCAGCGGACATACTTGCTTGTTTGCCGCCGGTTCTTGCCGATTCCACCCAAGATCGCCGTAAGAGACTTGTGATCTGTGCGAAGCTTGAATGGAAGGCCAAGGAGCAAGTTTTCCCAGTGTTCGATAGCCTTGACACAAGCCAAGGCCTCTCTCTCCCCAGCTCCATAATTCCTCTCTGGGCCGTCCAGAGTCTTGTTGAAAAAGGCGATTGGGCGTTCTGGATCCTGCGGAGACCGCCGTTGGCTCAGCAGGGCCCCATTCCCTACGTCGGAAGCGTCTGTAGTGACGAAAATCTCCGAATCCGGGTCGAAGATCTGGAGCTGAGTTTGTTCTGCCATCATGGCTTTGAGGGTCCGGAAAGCGAGGTCCTGGCTAGGTCCCCAAACGAAT
>JAAETM010000465.1 GCA_024228395.1 bacterium
CGCCCTCTTGGTATGACGCCGCGCCATACGTCGCCGTTTCTGAGTACAAGGATTGGGCAGATGTGGCGCAATGGGGTAGCGATCTCTTTGAGGCGCCCGGACTCGCCAGCGCGGAAGTCGCTGCGATCGCACGGGAGATTGGCAAAGCAACATTTGTTCTGTAATTTCGCGCATGCGTGTGCGCGCGCGGGGGGGGGGAGGGAGCAGTGAGGATCAAACTTCGTTCATGTTGAGATAGGATTTCTTGGTAGCCCAGCTCTCATCGATCTCGACCAACATGGCCGAGGCGAGGCGGAGCAGGGAGGCTTCGTTGGGGAAGAGTGACACGACGCGGGTTCGGCGGTTCAGTTCCTTGTTGACGCGCTCAGCCATGTTGGACGTGCGCATTCGCTTGCGTTGGATCTCGGGCAAGGCAAAGACGGCCAAGCCTTCGGGGAGGTTCCCCTCCATCCATGCAGCGAGTTTCGGGGCGTTCTTGCTGTACTTGGTGACCTTCTCTTTCAGCAGGGCGTCGGCAGCATGGCGGTCCGGGGCATTGAAGATGTCACGCAGCGCCTTGGCTACTTCCTTACGCATTTCCATGCGCGGCACGTAGGCGGCTGCGTTTTGTTGCAGGTGGAATTGGCAGCGCTGCCAGATCGCTCCGGGGAAGACCGCTTGCCTTGCAGCTTTCAATCCCTCGTGGGCATCGCTGACGATGTAGCGCACTCCTGTGAGGCCGCGTACAAGTAGGCTGCTCATGAGATCGCGCCAATGGACTTCAGCCTCCGAGAGCGAGACGCTCACGCCGAGCACGGACCTGGTCCCGATGACATCGACGCCAAACACCGTCAAGAGTGCCACTGAGCGCACTTGATCGTCGACTCGGACCTTCTCATAACGGGCGTCCATGATAAGCATCGGGTATTCCCCCAGCATTCGGTTGCGCCACTTTTCAAGCCCCGCGTCGAGCTCGGCTGCGGCTCGCGAAACCTGCTGGGAGGTGACTTCAAAACCGCAGAGTTCCTCCATGATGCCAGTGACCCGCCGGGTGGATACTCCATGCACATACATTTCGGCGATCGCGACTTTGATGCTGCGTTCAGAGCGCGACCCCTTCTCCAGAGAGTTTGGGTAGAAACCCTCCGCGCCCTCGGGTAGTCCCCGGACTTGAGGTACTTGCAAAGGGATCTCGCCAACGCGAGTCTTCACGGTCTTGGGTTTGAATCCGTTAGCGTAACCCTGACGATTGGCGATCCGCTCATAGGGCCGTGCATTTAGGAAATGTCCGCGGTCGAGCTTCATGGCTTCATTCATCAGGATCTGGATGGCGTCGGCCATTCCGTCAAATCCATGATCGATGAGGTGTTCCATGACGCAGTTGATGGTGGTATGGTTGAGTTCGTGGTGGGTCATTTTTCGTTTTTGGTGAGGGAGATAAGTACTCACATGAAAACGAAGATTGGCTCGCCGCTCAAGCGCTGTTCCGAGGATGTACCCCCTCAAGGGTGAGGGGTACATCCTCGGAACAGCTCCTCTCCGGGAATTTACAGAAGAGATGTTGCACTAACCCTAAACTCCACCTCCACGTGGCCAACGCCTAACCAGGTTTGGTTTCATCCACTTCTCTGGCCCAAACCGTGGATCCTGCCAAC
>JAAETM010000466.1 GCA_024228395.1 bacterium
ACCAGGGGCAACCCAGGTTGTTGGCTTGGAACAGGGCGGTCAATACGCTCCCAACGGTTTCCGGTCCCGGGATAGCGCCAACCGCGTCCTGGTACATGGTGCGAACTTGTTCCGTGGTGTAGGGATAGTTGATGTTCGAGTCCGCATTGAGCATGGCTGCGGCAGCGTGGCGGTTGAGGGCTCGCATTTGCCAGCTTTGACCGCAGGAACCATGACCCGTCAGGGCATTCCATAGGCTATGACCACGACGAAGGCCCGACTGATGGCAGTTGATGCCCATGAGACGGTTGAAGCGCTTGGTGATCACGAGCGACTCTGTATGGTTGTCAGCGCGATACCAGCAATCGGCGCGGTGCCAGTTACACATCCAGAAGTGGGGACTGCAACCGTACTGCACAGGGTTCTGCGCGGTTTCGACAGATAGGGCAACGCTCACCCAGTTGAGGGAAGCGATTTGCCCCCCTGCTTGCGGGCCTTGGCCCGAATCCTCGGACAGAATGCGCGCGCTGGCAGTCGTTACACCCGCGGGGATGTCCAAGGCAAGCTCCAGCGCATCCCACTGGCCCCCTGCATTGCTGCCAAACACGTCGGCATGGCGCGTGACCACGCCGCCAACGGTGATTTCGAGCACCGAGGGACGGCCGGTCTCCACGCCCGTAACGAACAGGCCCAACTCAGCCGAGCGGGCAACCTGTGCCGCGTCGAATTCAAAGGTCTGCAATGCGGTGGATTCAAAGTCCCCAGGGAACTCCCCATAGGCAAAATCACTTCCGTCGCGAAGTTCCACGGTTTGGGTTGCATCGCCGTCATCGATCACGATCAGCAAGCCAAAACCATTGTTGATGTAATCGAAATCCAAGCCCGTTCCTGTCACCGAATTGGTTCCAGGCCCGATCAACCCCAGGGCGGTCACGTCCGCACGATAGGCGAATGACGTATAGGGCCCTACGAATGTACTGGGACCACCGATCCTATCCCCGGTCACTTCGATGCCGTTGAGCACGATCGTATCGGTCATGCCCGGCAGATTCGGAACCTTGGCCAATCCATCCCAATAGGCCAATACCTGGGTGACTGTGGCACCTGTTGGAATCGCGGCCTGAAGGGTTGCCGTGTCCGTGTCGGCAAGCCCAGCACCAACCAGCAGATAGTCACTGCCTGAGGCGGAGGCGATGCCCTGGGGCACACCCAAGGTTTCTGTGCCGTCAGCAAAGGTTGAGGAAGAGAGGGCCAAAAAGAGGCCGGAGAGAAGAGTGTTTCGGATATTCAGCATGTGGAGTCCCTGTGGAGAGCGGTTACGATCAAAGTTACCCCCCCCCTCCAGGGCCCTGCGGTCAACCGGAAAACTTTGCCCGCTTTTTTCTGTCTCAAGGCGAGATGTGCGCCGGGGAACACGATGTTTGCCCCCTGGCCTTTTCTTGCGGGAAGTGCGGAACATCAGGGGCGAGGCAGTATCATCGGTCGTCATGAGTGCCACATCTTCCGCAGTCCGAATCGCAAGCGTCCTTTTTTCCCTGGCGCTCACATGCCTCGCGAATCCGCAGGAGGGTTCGCCCAGTCGTCATCTGCTCATCATCGGAATCGATGGAGTTCGGCCAGATGCGTTGCGGGAGGCGCACACGCCGCATCTGGATCGCTTGGCCTGGAATGGGAGGACGAGCTGGCAGGCGATCGCGGGGGGCGCGGCGGGCGATGCGACCCAGCAGGCCACATCGAGCGGTCCCGGGTGGTCGAGCATCCTGACCGGTGTTTGGGTGGACCAGCACAAGGTGGTCGACAACAACTTCGAGTACAACAATCTCAAGCGGTACCCGCACTTCTTCGCGCGCATCCGAAAGGCCCGCCCCGCTGCCGATCTGGCTTCGATCGTGCACTGGAATCCGATCAATGACCACCTGCTGAAGCCGTTCCCTGGCATGGCAAGTTCCCTGCAGGAGACGGAGAGCGACCAGGGGGTGGAAGATGCCGCGCGCAAGTACCTGGCCGAAGCCGACCCCACCGCGCTCTTTCTTCACTTCGACGAAGTCGATGGCGCTGGCCATGCCCATGGTTATGGAATGGGTATGCCCAAGTACCTGGAAGCGATCGAGAAGGTCGATGCCCACGTGGGCGGCGTGCTGGCCGCGCTCAAACAGCGTGCGACCTATGGCCAGGAGGACTGGCTGGTGCTGGTCACAACCGACCATGGCGGAATCGACAAGGGCCATGGCGGGCAGAGCTTGGATGAGCGCACGATCTGGCTCATCGCGAACGGCAAACATGTGAGTCCGGGCGCCCTCCCGAATGGATTGGGGCACACGGTGATCGCCCCCACGGCATTGCAGCACCTGGGGATTGAAGTGCCAAAGGACTGGGGCATGGTGCCCGCGTTGGCCCTAGGAGACGACGATCTGGGGACCGACGTGGCGGTGATGAGTTTCAACATACGTTATGGAACCGCCAACGATGGCGACAACGCTTGGCCCAAGCGCAAGCACCTCGTCATGGACGTCATCCGAGATTGGCAGCCGGGCATTCTGGGATTGCAGGAGGCCCTGCGATTCCAGTTGGACGAGATCAAAGTCCAGTTCCCGAACCTGCAGGAGAGCGGGGTCGGTCGGGACGACGGCAAAACCAAAGGGGAATACACGGCCATCCTTTTCGATCGGCAGCGCTTTCAATTGATACTCCAGGACACCTTTTGGTTTTCCGACACACCCTATCGGGTGGCCTCGACCAGTTGGGGCAATAGCATCCCACGCATTTGCACAATGGCCGTGCTCTTGGATCGACACA
>JAAETM010000467.1 GCA_024228395.1 bacterium
CATCAACCTGGTGATGGCCATGACGCCGATGCGGGCACGTACCTTCTACTGGGTCAGTCAGATCGGCATGCTGATGGGTACCATCGTCTACGTCAACGCCGGCACCCAGTTGGGCCGGATCGAATCGGTGCAGGGGATCCTCTCTCCAGAGCTGCTTGGTTCCTTCGCCCTGCTGGGGATCTTCCCGCTCATTGCCAAGAAGGTAGTGGAGATATTGAAGGCGCGTAAGGTCTATGCAAAGTGGCAGAAGCCTGCCGCATTCGATCGCAATCTGGTGGTGATCGGCGCCGGCTCGGCCGGGTTGGTGACCTCCTATATCGCGGCTGCGGTCAGAGCCAAGGTCAGCCTGGTGGAGAAGCATAAGATGGGCGGCGACTGCCTCAATACCGGCTGCGTTCCATCCAAGGCGATTATCCGTTCGGCCAAGCTGCTCTCCCATATGGCCCGCTCCCAGGAGTTCGGGATCCGCGAGGCCCATGCCGAGTTTGATTTTGCCGATGTGATGGAGCGGGTGCAGCGGGTGATCAAGGACGTTGAGCCCCATGACTCGGTGGAGCGCTATACAGAACTCGGTGTGGATGTGATCCAGGGCGAGGCCAATATCACTTCACCCTGGACGGTGGAGGTAAAAACGGATGGTGGCAGCCAGACCCTCACCACCCGCAACATCGTCATCGCCACCGGCGCACGCCCCTTTGTGCCCCCGGTTCCGGGGATTGTGGAGATTGGTTATCTCACCTCCGACACCGTCTGGAATCTGCGTACACGCCCGGAGCGTTTGCTGGTCCTGGGGGGCGGTCCCATCGGCTCGGAACTGGCGCAGGCCTTTTCACGCCTGGGTTCCAAGGTCACCCAGATACAGCGGCGTTCCCGGCTGCTGGTGCGTGAGGATCGTGAGGTTTCGGAGATGGTGGCTGCCCG
>JAAETM010000468.1 GCA_024228395.1 bacterium
AACGCGGCGGCGGTTTGGGCCGGCGAGGCCGAGATCGTCAGCGTCGAAGGCCGCCAGGTGACGGGCGAATTCAAGGCCGGGGCGGAGCTGGCCCTCCAGGAGTGCCGGAGGCACGCCATCTACACCGCCTACTTGAAGGAACGCTCACCATCTTGCGGCGTGGCCAACACCCACGTGCGAAACGAACTGACCGCAGGCCCGGGCGTCACGGCATTCTGGCTGGCCAAGCACGGGATCAAAACCCTGGGGCGCTAGCAGAGCAGGGATTTCTCCACGGGGAAGCACAGTTCTTCGGGCGACCTGGCTAGTCCCGAATCCGTTTCGGGTGCGACACGGTCACGATGTGGAAGCCCAGCAGATTGAACAGGGGCAAAGCGCACAACAATCGATCAATGCCCAGGAAGGCCTTGGTGATCCAATAATTGCCTGGGATGTAGCGCAGGATGCTCAGGTGATCGGGAAAGCCTGCGAACACGTAGGCGAGGAAGCCGTACTTTTTGACCTTGGGTGTTTCGAAGTTCGCCTGCTCTAACAGATCGAGCACACCCTTGCGGGTAAAGCCTTGGTCGCCCACATCGAAGTGCTGGGACTTGCGATACATAACGGCGCGGGCCAGGCGGATGATCGGGTTGTCGTTGCAGGGTTCGCTCATGATGAGCACACCACCGGGGCGCAGGGCCTCGTTGCAGTGCTTGAGGAAGGCCACATGGTCGCGAGTGTGGTGCAGGCTGCCCTTGCAGAAGACCACATCAAAGACACCCGGCTTGAAGGGCAAGCATTCCGCATCGCCGGTGATCAGCTTCGCATCGGGAATGTATTGGCCCGACACCTGGAGCATTTCAAAGCTGATATCCAAGCCCACGGCCGAGGGGTGTTTCTCCAGGAGCTCGGCCAGGAAGAAACCGGTGCCGCAGCCCAAATCCAGGATCGCCTTGGAGCCTTCGGGCACGTGGCCCATCATTTCAGCGTGCCAATCCTGCTGGAACAGGCGGCTGAACGGGAACGAGTAGCGGAAGGCGTAGCGCGGGGCGAGTGCACGGTGCAGCTCGATTTGGGCTTGTGCGTTGTTGGAGGACATGTGGGAGCGCGACTGGGAAGCCGAAGAAGTGTACCCGCTGAATTTGTCCCCGGATGACACCGCTTGCTTGGAATTCCCTCTCAACAAGAGACAATAACCGGGGTGCGGGGCAATTCTGGTCCTGTGCGTGCCGATTCATAGAAACTCGGAGCCTCCCCGCTCCCTTGTTACCCACCATGCTGAAGAATATCGGATCCAACTGGGCCCTGAGCGCCATCCAGATCGTGATGTTCCTAGTGCTGGTTCCATTTGTGGCGAGTTCGTTGGGCAAGAATTTGTATGGCGCATGGGAGATCATCATCGGGTGGACAATGCCCCTGCAACTATTGGCCATGGGCATCCCCATGGCCACCGTGCGCCATATCACATCCGCCGTCTCCGCTGGCGACCACAAGGAAGCCGATCGGGTCTTGGGGGCCAGCCTCTCCCTGTCCATAGTCGTTGGCTTGATCGCTCTAGCCTTAGGGTCGGTTGTCTACCTGATCGTCTCGGACTACATATTCGAAAACGAGAATTGGAGCCTCTCTCCGGCTGAGTTGAAAGATGCTCAGCAGGCCCTGCTCGCCATGCTTCTGTTTGTAGGGTCTTCCTTCACGCTTCGGTTGCCGTATGCGATCTACGACGCACACCACGATTTTGTGGTTCGCAACCTCATCCAAGGCGGTGGTTTCCTACTTCGCTTCGGTCTAACCCTGGCGGCCTTGACCGTACGGCCCTCCACGATGGTTTTGGCATCGGTCTTGATATCGGTAGCCGTCTGCGAGTTCCTGACCGCCTCTGTGGTCTCAAGCCACAGGCACAACCCCATGAAGGTGCGGCCTGGCCCCATGGAAAAGAAGCTGGTCAAGAAGCTCTTCTCCTTCGGCATCTTCGCCTTCCTGATCAACATGGGTGCGCTGTTGGCATTCAAGATCGACGCAAACGTCATTGGTTTGTTCATGACGCCGATCGACGTGGCCGACTACGCCTTGGGCAATAAGATCTTCGATCAGTTCATCACCCTATTACTCGCCATCGGCATGGTAGCAATGCCTATGGCCACCAAGCTCTGGTCCGAAAAGGACTTCAACGGTGTGCGCGTCGTGTTCATGAAGTGGTCGAAGATCGCGACCTCCATGGTGATGTTGGTGGGCGGGTACTTGGTCGTCTTGGGTCCAGAATTCCTGGA
Organism: bacterium; assembly: GCA_024228395.1. Classification (GTDB taxonomy): domain Bacteria; phylum Planctomycetota; class UBA1135; order UBA1135; genus NORP259. The sequence goes on from JAAETM010000468.1 coordinate 2,247, forward strand.
AGCTTGGTTGTCTACTGACTACACACCGCGCATCGGGACGGTCATGCAAACCCTGATGATCTCGTTCTTCTTCTTCCTACCGATGCGAGGTGTAGCGCTTCCCGTCTTGATGGGCATCGGAAAGACCAAGGGACCCGGCTTTGGCCTGCTTGCCATGGGGCTGTGCAATCTGGCTCTCAGCCTGATTCTGGTTCAGCACTATGGCATCTATGGCGTGGCTGTCGGAACCGCAGTCCCCAACGTGGTGTTTGCGTTGCTGTTCATGTACCTGGCCTGCAAACACGTGGAAGTCCCCGTCGACGACTACCTGAAGTACTCGGTGCAACGCTCCATCTTCGGCGCCCTGCCTGCCCTGGGCTTCCTGGCTCTCATGAAATATCAGGTCGGGGTTGAAGGTTGGTTGCTCGTGCTCGTCAGCGGTGTGGTCTACACGGCGATCTTCATCGTCTGCCAGCTATTCTTCGTCTACAAGGACGACCCCTACACCGACCCGTTGGCGCTCATCAAGCAGAAACTCGAGGCGCGCCGTTCATGATGTGGCCGCTCTATCTGGTGGGTGCGGGTCTGCTCGGTTGGGTCGCAACCGAAGCCTTGGCGCGCCTCTACATGAAAGCCCGCGGTCGCTACTACGCCTGGCAGCCCAATGCGCGCACGCGCATGGAAATGGACCTTACGGCGCTGCCCCAACTCGATGCGGTCACCCACTTCGACATCAACTCGATCGGAGAGCGCGGCGCCGAACCTCCCACCGGCTCAAACTACTACCACGCCATCGCCATGGGTGGCAGCGCGGTTGAATGCTACATGCTCGATCAAAAGACCGAGTGGCCACACCAGGTGCAGCTGCAGCTGAACCAGCCCGAGGCCCTCGCGACCTTGGGCGTGGACAGCGTGCACGTGGGCAACATCGGGCGCTCGCTCATGGCCTGCGGCCCCCTGTGCACCATGCTCGATGGGGTGCTGCGCAACTACGAGTCGGTGGATCTGATCTTCATGATGGTGGGCTCCAGTGACATTGTGGCCTGGACGGAACAGGGCGCCCCCGCCGATTACACCCCCAAGGAAATGGACGCCCACGCCATTTTTCGCGCGCATCCCTTAGGTCCCTTCTCCTGGAACCCCATGTCGAGCGCCTTCCGCCGCCTAGCCTCTTCCGCCTATCGCAAGTGGGCCAAACCCATCGAACAACGCGAGCGCGTGGGCAAGTCCGTGCAGCGCAACCAGGAAAAGCGTGCCCAGGGCACCATGCTAAAGCACGTGCCTGACGCCAGCCCGATGCTCGAACTCTACCGGGAGAATCTCACCCGCTTGGTGGGCATCGCGCGCAAGAAAGCGAAACGCGTACTGTTGGTCCACACCCCCTGGGTGGACCGCGAACTCAGCGCTGAAGAGCAGAAGCACCTTTGGAACTTTGGCTCAGGCAAGGCCCAAGTGGGGCAGGTGCAAGAGTACTTCCCCTGGGACACCGCGCTCTCATTCCTCAAGGGCATGGATAGGGTCACCCACGAGGTTGCGGCTGACTTGGGCACCGCGCAGGTGGATTTGATTCCGCACATCGAACAGAACTTCAACACGTTCTACGACGACCTACACCTCACGCCCAAGGGTTGCCGCGACGTGGGCCAGCTTGTGGCCGACGCCATCGTCGCGGATCACGCGTCCCGATCTTCGGGCTCCTGATCCTCGAAGCTGGCTGCGCTGTGCAGGGCCCAGGCGTGGCCGATCAACCCCAGCAACACGATGTGCAAGGCATAGAGCAAGTGGATCGCGAGTCCACTTTCCATGGCGATCTCCCGGGCCGCCCCCATGGCGGTGAAACCAACCACCCAGCCGGCATCCTGGGAGCCAAAGCCGGCGAAAGCACTGATCGGTAGCAAGCCGAACAACACGGCCAGACCCGCCCCAAACACCGATTGGGCAAACCCCAAATCTTGCAAGCCGAACCCCTGGGCCAAAATGCCATAGAAGAGGAAAACGCCAAGCCAAATCGGGGGGCTCCACAATGCGGCACGCAGTAAGGCCGAGCGTGAGACTTCGCCCAAGGCCACGCCGAGTTTCTGCAGAAACCTGGATAGGAAGGAACCGACCCTGCCGCCCCGGCGCGTCACAGGATCCAGGAGCCGCTGCAAACGCCCCACGAACCAGGAACCCATCCATAGTCCGACCGCCATGAGCAACACTAGGGGCAAGAGACCCAGGCCAAGGATCCAAATGCGCCCCGGCGCGGGACAAAGTTCCAGTCCACCAACCACCAAACAAGCCACCGCCAAGAAGGCGGTCACGCATACCAAATCAAGCAACCGCGCCACAAACAGAACCGCGAGTCCGCGGGCCGCGGGCACCTGCAAACCACGGCGCAGGTAGAGAACCAGGGAGGCCTCCCCCACCTTTCCAGGCAACACATACGCCATCATCGAATGCGCCAAAGTGATAGGCAACAGCAATCCCAACGTCGGTACGCGGTGGTCTTTTTCCCAGGTCGAATTGCGCAACAAGGAACGAAAACGCGCTGCTCGAAGCGGGTAAATGCAAAGCTGCACGCCGAGCGCGGCAAAGTAAATGCCCCCAAGAACCTGACGGAACGCTCGCAGCACCTGCCCCATGCTAACCCCGCTCCAAAACAGCAAGGCCCACACCAAAAGTGCGGTTATGACCATCGAGAGAAGGATCGAGCGCAGGTTCTTCACGCTTTGGAGTCTATCGAGCCGCAAACAAAAACGGCGCCACCATTCGCTGGAAGTAGCGAGCGGAAGCGCCGAAGTGATGTCGTGGCGGGGTAAAGGTCGAATGCCTTGAACACTCGCCAATGCCAACATCGGTTCGACTTTTGCTTTACTTGACTTGTTTTTGCCAACAGCAGCGCATCAACCGCCCCGCAATCGGAGTTTAACCTGCGCGGGCGCTCTTCACTCGCAAGTGAAAGGCGCCCGCGAACAAGTCGTGAACATCTTCAAAGTCCTATTCGATTTGAATGAACTTACCACCGGTGTCCTTGGCCAACCATTCCAAAATTTGCAGGGTGCCACCCAACGCAATGGTATGAATTCGCACATTGCGGTTGGTGTTGAGAGCCCTCACAGCCTCGCGAATGGAACCGGGATCGATGATGTCGCCAACCGAGGGCTCCCCGTCGGAGAGCACCATAATGGTATCCACATCAGGGTCGAGGAAAGCCTGCTCCAAGGATCCGAAGAGGTTGGTTCCACCTCCGGCACCCAGCGCTTTCGCCCATTCCTTGGCCGCGTCGCGGTCGGGTTCTTCCGTCTCGGCTAAGGGCTCCTCCCCCCAGTTGTCCACACCGCCACTGAACGAGATCATGTCAAAGCGGGTCCCCTTCTTGAGGGCGTCAATGGCCTGGGCCAACTCTTCCTTGGCGCGCTCCATGCGAACCTGTCCACGTTGCCCGACGTACTCAGCCTTGAGCACTTCGTTCATGGATCCGGAAACGTCTATGATGAAGATCACTCTAGACGAACGAATCTCCATGCCGAAGAAACGGGCGGGGCGAGAGCGTTCTTTTTGAGCCTTGAGGGCACGCTTGCGGATGGCTTCGCGCAGTTCCCCGGCGGTCAAGAGGTCCACATTCCCACCAGACTTATCGTGCCATGCTTTCCAAGTTTGCGCGTTCATGCCGAAGTTCTTCCCGGTCATGCGGAACAGGGTCTCGCCAAACTCATGGAGCAAACGGCCCGATTCCTCCGGCATACGATCGATGATGGGCAATAAAACCTCCGCATCATCCATTTTTTCCAGGGCCACAAGCGAGGCTTGGCGAATCGACCAGGAGGGATCACTCAGCCAGCCGATGATGCGCTGCAGGTCTTCCTCGCGACCCAAACGCATGATTTCCATGGTTGCGGCAACCTTGATAGCCTCCTTGCCGGTCTCACTCCAGTTGTGGAGGCGTTCGATCCACTCGGCGTTCTTCTTGTAGAGCACTCCAAGGCCTTCCAGGTAGGCCGCCACGGCAGCCGGGTCCTTTTCCTTCTTGAGGCTCTTTTCAAAGAGCTTGTAGGTTCCCTCCGCACCGGCACGCGCCAAGAAACGGATGGTCGCAATTCGCTCGGTGGGAAGTTTGGATTTGATTCCCTTCTGCGCCTTCTTGATCACCTTGTCGCTACAGGGGACGGGCATCGCATCCAAGATGAAGATGCGCTCATTCTTCTTGGCCTTGCCCAGGCGTCCTAACAATTCTTCTGTCACCTTCTCAGGATCCATGTCCCGCAGCAGGCGCGCCATGGTCCAGTTGAGAGAAACCGGAGTAGTGCTCTTTGACTTGGCAATCTCCACGAAAATGGGCAACATTTCGATGCCCCTGTGCTTGGCCAAAATTTCGGCTGCAGCGGAGCGAACCTCTCCGGGGTAGGTCACCTTGGTGAGGGCTTTCTCCGCACGCTTCTCGATATCCTTGGCGCGCTTTTCATCGAGGGTGCGCAAGAGGGTTGCGAAGAGGCGCGGGACCGATTCCTTTTCGATGTACGTTTCAAGGTCTTTCACTTCTGCCCGCGGACCAAAAGCCTTCAAAGCCATGTCGCGCATGACCGTGCTGTTGGTGAGCACGGTGCCCTTCTCCTCTTCCTCAGCACCCTTCTTACCCTTCCTTTTTTTCTTCTTTTTCTTCTTTTTCTTCTTCGCCCCTCCTTTGGCGTCCTTCGCCATGCTCGGCAGCAGGTAGATGCCCCTCAGGAACTCCATGTCGGAGGCTCCCGTGCCTTCGATGTAAAGCTCTAAAGCCCGCTCACGCACATCTGCGGGCAAGGGTGTTTCCACCAGCACGCGCAGATAATGGGGACCTGAAACCGAGCAACCACTCAGTGCCGCCAGGGCCGCGTCACGAATTTCGGGATCTGCCGTTTGGCTGACGGCGTTGGCCAAGAACTCGGCGGCCTTGGCGCCGTGCCCTTCCAAACCATCGAAGCCCGCGACGGCGGACAGCACCTGGATACGTGTATATATCGTGGCCAAGTTGGGATAGAACTCGATCAGACCATCGAGGGCCTCGATGGTCCCATCCTCCGCCACCTCCTGCAATACTTCCTCGGGAGTATCGTCCCGGAGACGTTTCATTTCCTTGAGGTTGTCTCCCAAATCCTGGGGGACGGCGAGGAACAAACTGAGCCCGAAGGCCAAGATCAAAGATTTCATGGGGGTACTTGGGTTTGCCCGGGAGGGCTAGAGTCGGGACTTCTTGTCGATCAGGTCAGCGATCATGCCAAGGGACAGAATCTGGACCAACGCCACAAATAGCAGCACGGTCTTGTCGCTCAGGTTTGGTGCAGACTCCACAACAAACATGTCGAAGTAGGTCGAACCCATGATGAGCACCATTAGGAGGCACGCAACCGGGTAAAAAACCTTGAGCGGATTGAAGTAGAGCACGGTGCGCACGATTAAGGCGACAAAACCCAAGGTATCCCGAATGGGTCGTATCTTGGAGCGGCCGGATCGAGCGGCGTAATCGATGACCACATAATCCACCCGATGGCCATTTGTCAGGGACGCCAGGGTGATTGTGGTGGTAAAGCTAAAGCCATTGGGCAGAATCGGCAGATAGGACAAGACCAGGTCCTTGCGCATGGCTCTCAGGCCAGAATTCAGGTCGGGGATGCGGGTGCCTGCCAGGTAGGAGGCCAACTTTCGCAGGGCCGTTTTTGCGGGCCGACGGACCAAAGGAATGTTCACGTCTGCGCCGGTGCGCGCACCAACCGCCATATCCGCCCCGTCGCGCACATGCTGAACCAACTCCTGAATACGGTCCTCAGGATAGGTGCCGTCCGCGTCGGTGATCACCACCACATCGTGCTCGGCGGAATTGAATCCCGTGCGCAGGGAGGCACCGTAACCGCAGTTGACGCCATGGTTGATCACGTGCAAGTCAGAAAATTCGCTCTGCAGATCCCTCAGAATTGTGCCTGTGCGATCCGTTGAACCATCGTTTACGACCAGCAACTCAAAGGGCTCATCCCACTTGAGTGCACTGAGTCGGCGCACAACGCCCTCGATACCACCTTCCTCGTCATAGGCGGGCACCACGAGCGTAATGCCGGGGGTGGCGGTCTTTCTAGGACGGCGGTCGTCCAATAGCTGCTGGGAAGGGCTCATCGCGAGGAGTCTACAACATGGCCGCGGACTTGAGCACCGGGCGAGCGTTGTTGTCCCCTATTTCGGGGTGCTAGGGAGCCAAATGAGCCAAAGCCTTACGCGTCAAGCCGGTCAGTGGCTGATTTTCGAGTTGCCCCCAGGCAAACCACCTCAGGGTCGATGGGTTGGAGGACAGGGCCTTGCGGGTGACTTTGCCCTTGAGCACGGTCATCCCAATGCGGTGGTGGGTGATGGCGTGCTTGGCTTCAAAGAGGCACTCTGGGCCAGCGACCCCAAGACCTGGCATCCAATCCCCCAGCCAAAGGGCGCTGGCGCCCGGGCACTGCGATTGCTGGGTCGGCAGCTCCCACATGCCAGCCATGGAGCCCTTGGCCGGACGCCTGGACAGGAGCAAGCCACCCTTATTTACCACCCAAAGCCCTGCGACCTTAAGCTCAACAGGCTTCCGCCTGGGTTTGGGGCTCGGCCATGCAGAAGCCTCCCCACGCCTGCGAGCCACACACAAGCGCGACCAGGGACAAGCGTGGCAATGCGGCTCCCCGGGTGTGCACACCGTGGCCCCAAGTTCCATGAGGGCTTGATTCCAATCACCTGGTGAGGCCCCATGCAGGCAGCGGCGGGCCAAATCCCAGGTGTGCTTGCGCAATGGGGCCGATCCAGAAACCGCGCGCAGGCCAAAAACGCGGGTGAAGACCCTTTCCACATTGCCGTCCACCAGGGCCTCGGGGAGGCCGTAGGCAATCGACAGCACCGCACCAGCGGTGTACTCCCCCACACCGGGAAGGACCAGGGCTGTCTTGCGGTCCCTCGGAAACTCCCCCCCATGATCCGCCACTATGCTCCGGGCTGCGCGGTGCAGGGATCGGGCGCGGCTGTAGTAACCCAGTCCGCTCCAGCGCGCCAACACTTGCTCCTCCGATGCTTGGGCCAGATCTTGAACGGTTGGGAAGGAGTGTATGAACGCCAGCCAGTAGTCAATCACGGTGGCGATCCGGGTCTGCTGCAGCATGGCCTCGCTGATCCAAATCCCGTAAGCGTCGCGGTTGCGGCGCCAGGGAAGATCGCGCTTGGCCGTGCCGAACCACGCCAGCAGGGAATTTTGCAAGCGTGTCCGGCGGTCCGCACGGGGAAGGGCGGGAAAGGACGTGGTGGGCGTGGATTCAGGCACGGGCTTTGTTCGCGAGGTTCGGCCTCATTCGCTACCTTGCGCAGCATGCTATGGCTTGTCGCACTCATTCTCGGTTGGCTACTGGTCGAGGGTCAACCCTCCGCTGGTGGGCAATGGACCGATCCGCATATCCTCACCCTGCAATCGGCCCATGTGGGTTGGTTCCTGCAGCTCTTAGGCTTGGCGTTTTGCCTTTGGGGAGGAGGAAAACGTGCGCTCGATTGGAAATTCCTGCTCGTGGTGGCCTTGGGGGCCTGGTTGCCCATGTTGGTACTGAATGGACCCTACTTCCAGATTGGCCCTGGTGCGGCGACCTGCGCCATGATCGCCATGGGGCTCATGCTCCGTTTTCGAGCCCCCGCAAATGAGCCCAGAAGCGAGAACGAAGACTGCCCTGACGATCCATCCGAAGCCCTCACATTGATACTGACCGGTGCTGGCATGGCGCTCGCACTCCACGGTTTGGGCCGAATTCTCGCCCGCTTGGGCGAAGGAAGCTCCGCAGACACCAGTGTCACCGTGGCCACCTTCATCACGCTTGTCGCCTGTGGGGCTTTCTCCTTCGGGCGCCCGATCCCAGTTCTCGCAAGCAAACGCAAGAAACTACTGCCATGGATTTGTTTCGCGCTCATGCTGGCAATCATCGCCGCCTTACGTGCTGAACAAACCCTTGGCACGGGTGCGGGGCTGCGAACTCTAATGCGACGCTTTGGGCTGGACTTGTCCCACGCTGGAACCACCGCGGGGGTCCTGCTGACCAGTGTCTCCATACTCATCCTGCCCGCTTTCGCCGTCGGAACTTTGATCTCCGCCCTGCGCCAGGCGCGACGAATTTTTCATGTGACTTTTGGCGCCGCCGTAGCAACGCTCCTAATACCGACCACCCTCAATTCCAGCGGATTCTTGACTGGACATTTGCAACCTAGCCTACGATTGATCGTCTGGGGAATAGGTCTACTGGTAATCGCCGAAACCAGGCTCTGGCTCGCACAGGGCTGGCGCTATGTGGCCTGCGCGGCCATCGTGATCGGGATCCTCATCACGGCCATTATGCCCAAGGATTCGATCCTCGTTCCACGCCCCTGGCAACGCACCCCCGTCGAGCCGATTCTGTGGATGGAATTGCCTCAGGGGCAGCTCACGGTCACTTCCGATGGCATGGGTTCCCTGCAAGTTCTCCTGGATCAAGTGCCCCTCACCGCCGACGCGGAACATAGCCGATTGCAGGACAGATGCATGGCGGTTTCGATGGGTTTACTGAATGCGGAAACACGCTCCAAAGCCCGTGTTCTCTTGATTGGAGTGCTTTCTCCGCAGGTCAAGGAGCGCCTTCACGCGCTGGGAGCTCGCCATATTGATCGAGTCATCCCATTCGATGAAGTGTTCGGCAAAGCCTGCGAGCAAGCTCTGATTGGGAAGGGTGTGTTCCAGGAAATTCCCGGAGATTCGATCGACAGGGTGGAGGCGCGAACTCGCCTGAATCATGGTGATTATGACCTTGTATTGGGCCTTCCGACCCATGGTATTGATGCGCCCATGCCCGACCTTCCAAAGAACCCTAAGGCTGTCATGGTCCTATGGAATTCGCTGGAAGGATTGCAAGGCACGAGACACTCCGATCACGAGGGAATACTCTGTTCCGATGGCCTGGCGCGCTTTGCTTTTGCTTGGACGGCATTCCCCAAACAATTGGTACTGCGCAGTGCGAACACCCGAACTGCCTCTTTAAGAAATGGAGGCCTGAACGTTTCCCGTTTGCGCTGGCACACGCTGCGGTCATGGGAGCGAACGCCACTGGGCATGGCCACGAGTTTGGATGCGCTTTCACAGGACGCCATCGAAACGGATGCGTTGCTATTTGGCGCCCTTCAAGACATCTTCAGCAAGCAAACCGGTAGTTCCCCATTCGAAACCGAAACCCAGCGATTCGAGCTCCCAAGGGAGCCGGTGATACGCCTAACTCAAGCGCTGGGGCGCGGGCCCGCTGGGCCCTTCTACCAGGAGATAGCCGGAGGCCTCGCGCGCACTTTGATCGGCAAGCGTGATGTGGCTTCCATCATGGAATTCTTGCCCGAACTCTCCAAGAGCATGGGCGAGCCATACGAGCTGGAACGGTCCATAGCAAGGGCGGAACTGGAGAGCTTGGAGCCGGGGGCAGCGGCCATCCGACTCAAGCGCCTGCGCCAGACCTGGCCCACCGATGTCAACTTGCTTGAGGAACTCGGCATGGCGCTGGACCAAAGCGAACAACCGGGTGCCGCTGTTGATATTTGGGCACAATTGCGCGATCTTCACCCCGACGAGTGGCACTTTGAAAAGGCCTGGACCCTGAGTCTGGTTCGCTCAGACGATGATCGAGCATCCGCTGCTCTAGAGAAAGCCCTTTCCAAACACCCCGACGATCTGGACCTGTTGGCCGTGTCCCAATCCGGGCCATTGCCTCCCATAGAGGTTGGTTTCCAGCCCGGAAGTGGCCGGCACGAAGGTCATAACGAGCACGAGTGACCCCCGTGCCCCCTGGGGATCGGGGACGGTTGGAGGGACCTAGGGTGCGGGATGAGAGCTCTCAGAGGTGCCTATGACGCTACGGGTGCCGTCCCTTGAGATTCCTCGAAACCTGTCCCTGGTTGAATTGCTTATATAACAGCCCCAGCATGATCCAGGGCAAGCGGGTACTATTGCCGGGGAACATGGGAAGGGTTATGCCCGTCCCACATTCCGCCTATGGATATGTGAAAGCATGCCCACCGGACACATCTCCCCCTCTTTCCGCGAACTTCGGCGATATCAAACAAATCACCAATGAAACGATTTAACCCCCGAACCATCCTAATGGCAGCAGCCCTCCTGGCTGGCATTGGCACCTATGGAGAAGCTCAGATTCTCAAGGTAGACCTGGGACAAATGGTTGCAAGCACCGACGGGGCCGTCTTCGGCACCATCATCAGCAAGGAAACCATTCGCATCGACCACCCGGTTGATGGCCCCGAACTCTACTACACGACCCTGACGATCAAAGGCAAGGACTTGGCAAGTAACAAGCCCACCCAGGTGAGCGTGAGCTTCCCCGGCGGTTTCATTGATGCCGAGCACGGCGTCTACAACTCCGAGGCGCCCGCGGAGGACGTGATTGCACCGGGCAAGCAAGTTGTCGCCTTCCACAAGTGGAGTGACAACATGGGCGGCGACTTCGCGTCCAACGCTCTGTTCGCCTCCCACGGCGGTGTGTACTCGACCTTTGAAAATAAAGGCAACGTCATCGTTCAGGGCCGGGGGGATGGCTATGCCATCCCCACCAACACTCACCTGTCCCGCCTGCAAGGCAACATCCAGCAGTTCAAGAGCGAACAGCGCTAAGCAAAGGAGGATCCCCAAATGAAACTTTCACTTATCGCACCTCCGATGCTGGCTCTTGCGGCCGCTGCCATCTTTACGGGCGGAAGCACAACCGAGGGTTACGCCGTGCTCAGCCACAACCTGAGCCTCTCCCAGCGGGATTTTAGGGTCAACAACAACCTCACCGCCAGCGGTGCCAACAACAATACTATTGCAGACTCCAACTTCCCCGACTCCAGCGGGTTCGTGATGGCCATGTGGAAAGGCGCTGTCGAGTGGAGCAGCACGCTGCACGGCGACGGACACGGTGACCCCACCCAGTCTGGAAGTCTTGGCTCCGGTGCGGCCAACTTCGACCCGTCCTTCCAGGGCGAAACCAACCAAATTGGAAACCTGGGCGACAACATCTGCTCCGGCCTTTCCGGGTCCAGCGGCGGCACACTCGCTTTTGCTGAAATCAACTCCTCTGGCAATTGGCGCATGCGCTTCTACCAGGGATGGAGCTGGGCTGATGGCCCGGCCGGCGTCGGCTTCAGCGAAATGGACCTGCAAAGCGTTGCAACCCACGAGTACGGACACTGCTTGGGCCTTGGACACTCCGGAACCGGAGCTGCAACCATGGCTCCCTCCGTCAGTCCCGGCCAAGTTGGCCCGCGCTCAATTCACCCGGACGACATCGCTGGCCTGCAAACCATCTATGGCGCTGCCTCCGCTACCAAGCCGATCATTTCTGGCATGGCTTTCATCGGCAGCACTTTGACCATCACCGGAACCAACTTCTCCACTAATGGCAATGAGGTCTGGTTCACGCGAGAAAACAACGTTGGTTCGGGCGTACCCCTCAAGGTGTTCAACGCGCCTTCCACCGGAAATGGAACCCAAATCGTGGTCACTGTGCCGAGTAACATTCGCCTCGGTGGCGATATCCTGGTGAAGAAAATTGGAAGTTCGCACTCGGCGCTCTCCAACCCGTACCCGGCCGATTTGTCCAGCCCGATTTGTCCTGCCCCGTCGACGATCTGCTTTGCATTCAACAACTCAACGGGCAACCTCGGCAACCTGTCGATCACCGGATCCCAGAACGTGGCAGCAAACGACACTATTCTGTTCGGTTCACAGCTGCCTACCGGCCAATTTGGAATCTTCCTCATGGGGCAAGGCGCCACGGCATCCTTCGTCGGAAACGGAGTATTTTGCCTGGGCGGCTCACAGTTCTACCGTCTCCCCATCGTTCTCACGGACCAGTTCGGATTCGTGACCCACGCCCTAGACCTCACCAACTTACCCCAAGGTGCCAACGTCGTTCAGGGTGAAACCTGGAACTTCCAGCTTTGGCACCGCGAGAACGGTGGTCAGAGCAACTTCACGAAGACCATTGCCGTCCCGTTCTGCAACTAGCAGATCGCCGATTGATATCGGACTCCGGGCGGGGCCAGCGGCAAAAACCGCTGGCCCCGCCCTATTTCTGGCCTCCTCAAAACGCACACCCCATCAAAATTTGTGATACCGGCAAGTTTCTATGGGTGACAAGCAGCCCCTGGGCTGATACCTATGCCTTGCCCGTTCACTCCCGCTCGGAACGGCCCACGAGCTATGAACCGATCCAAGACCCTTCCTGGCCCCTTGTTCGCCGCCCTGGCAGCCCTGCTGGCCATCGCTCTCTGGGCGGTCTACGGGACCTCCGTGCTGGACCACGGCTACATCTACGACGATCAACTCCTGATCCTAAACAATCCCCGGCTTGCGGACCTGTGGGCGCCGTTGAGGTTATGGGATGCACCTTTGTGGAACTTCTCCGATGCTGTGGATACCGGCACGACCGGATTTTGGAGACCGCTCACACTGCAGGTGCTGGCATTTTCCCGGGCCCTTTCCGGGGGTGAGGCATGGGGACCGCACCTGATGTCCCTGATCATTCATTGGCTGGCTGCCTTGGCTGCAGTGAAACTGGCCCTGCGCATGGGAATGTCTGAAGCGGTTGCAGCCGCTGTGGGTCTTCTCTTTGCCCTGCATCCCATTCAGGTTCAATCCGTTGCTTGGGCTTCGTCCATCAACGACCCGCTGCTCGGTTTACTTTCGATGGTAGCACTCGGCGCCCATATCAAGTGGCTACAGACCAATAGGAAGGGCTCACTGGTCGTTTCCGTGGGAGCCTTCGCCCTTGCTCTCCTGAGCAAGGAACAAGCCGTCGCAGTGGTTCCCCTCGCTTTGATTCTCGGTTGGTGGCTGCTCGGAGCCAGCAAGCAGGGTTTAGCCGCAAGTGCAGCGCGCCTGATTCCCCTTGGCCTGGTCCTGGTCTCCTATTTGGCGGTACGCATGTACGTCTTCGAATCCTGGATGGCGGGTCTGGGCGGTGCGATTGTGGACTTCAAACTGTCCGGCCTGCGCATCGTGTCTTTCCCCTTCGAGCTGATGGGCACGTTTGCCCAAATGCTCGCGTGGCCCACGGATCTTCCCTTCTTCCGGGGTGTTCAGCCTGAATTGCCTGAGGGAGACAACCGTGTGCTGTATGCGGTCCTAACCACCGGCGCGTGGATCTTGGCAATCGCGTATTGCACCATCCGCAAGCATTGGAAGGTCGCCTACCTTCTGGCACTACCTGCCATTTGGTTAACTCCCCAGGTCATCAGTTATGAGTCCGCCGGAGCTTTCCCCCAGAGTGACCGCTACCTCTATCTACCCGTTTTCGGTTTCGTAAGCCTGCTCGCCCTGGCGATCGCGCGCCTGAATCGTCCGGTATTGGTCGCCCTCCCCGTGATTGCCATCGCCGCACTCTATGGCGTTCAGAGCCACAAGCAGCTCGCCCCGTACAGCGACAACATCACGTTCTTCCGTACGGCGGTGAAAGAGAGCCCCACGGTTCCGATCGGGTATCGGAGCTTGGGCCGTGAACTCCTTGGGCAGTACAAGCGAGACAAGGATGTCCAACACTTGCAAGAAGCCTTGATGCTCTACTGGCAATGTTTGGTGCTGGGCCATGACTATGGGGAAAGGGCTCCGAAACTCGGGCCGAACGCCTCGGTGGCCGACCGGCTTGCGGAGCTCGAGCCGCTCCTGACCGGCGGGGCCCAGAAAATCAAGCCGGACCGCACGGTCATGGTTTCGGTGGAAGACCGCTTCCAAGGCAACATGGGACAAGGTTGGGCGCTGACCTTCATCGGGGAATTGCCGCCGCAATACGACCACAACACGGGTATCGAAGTGTTCAGTCAAATCACGGCGGCCTTTCCCAAGCGATTCGAAGCCTGGATCGGCTTGTCGATGGCATACCTGTCCGCTGAAATGCTGGACAAAGCGGAAGAGGCCATTGCGAATTCGATCAACGTCAATCGCGCCAACCCGGAAGCTTGGTTTGCCTTGGGCGAAATCCTTCGCAAGCGCGGCGACTTCAATGGCGCCCGCAATGCATATGCGGAAGCACGCCAATTCCGATTGCACGGCATCAAGGACCATCTGGAGGTGGTGCGCTGCTTGCTCGACGGTGGCGATTTGGATGCCGCTGAAGTGGAGTTGACTCCACTGCTTGAGCAGCATGCAACCCGGCCCGAAGTCATTTACCTTCAAGGCATGCTGGCTGCCCTCCGCGGACAATGGCCCGCAGCCCTGGACTCCTTTGATCAAATCCTCGTAACCGAACCACTCAACACCGGAGCCCACCTACAGCGGGGAAAAGTTCTTACGCAGTTGGGGCGCACAACAGATGCGATCGCGGCCCTGGGGCAGGTTTGCGAACTGGACAGCAGCCACTTCGAAGCGCACTCTATGCTCGGAAACGTGCTCTTGCAAGATCCAGCCACAGAGTCTCAAGCCCGGCAATACTTGCAGCGATCCTATGGCCTCGGCGTGCCCAGCCTTGCTCGCTCGAGGGTTCAGAGCCAGTTGCTGCAATGGTTTGCCGGCCAGGAGGACACTCTGATGGCCTACATGCACATGGACGAAGCCCGCAGCGACTTTGATGCATGCCTGTATTGGATCGAAGCCCTGATGCAGATCCCCGAGCCTTGGATAGGCCGTCCGGACAGCATTGCGCGCATGGCTACGGTTTTTCTAACGCAGGGCAACAGTCTGAAGGCTCTGGGCGAAAGGGAGCGGGCAGTCGCCTCCTATAAGGAATCGCTGCGTCTGCACGAGGCTCAGTTTTGGGCCCAATTCAACCTGGGGGAAACCCTGGTGGAAGCGGGGCGTTTCAACGAAGCGGTTTCGCACCTGGAGCGGGCGCTGGAGACTATTGAACAGGTCCCTCAAAAGGAGGGCAGGCGCCGGGCGGTGCGAACCTGGAACGTACGCCTACTTGAGCTGGCTAAGAAAAGAGGCCCCGAACTAATGGGCCCACCGGTCAAGTGAGTGTGAAAATTCACCTGGTTCAGTATTCCACGCTACAGTTGTACCGCTGACGAGGCAAAAACCGGGCCGTCCACGCAGCACTTGGCCACGGGCCAGTCGCCGTACGGTCCTTCTTCCTTGGTACCCACCGCGCATCCGTTGCAGATGCCAACACCACAGCCCATGTAACTCTCGAGCGAGACCCAGGACTGAAATTCATTGCGGTCCGCAAAGGCCACAACCGCTTTCATCATGGGATCGGGGCCACAAGTAAAGACCTGCACCGCACCCTCCCCCTCGCCCAACATGGACTCACAGGCCTGGACCACATTGCCATGGAAGCCCTCGGACCCATCATCCGTGGCTGCCACCACCTTCACGCCGAGCTCGCGGAAAAGATCCAGGTCATAGAGGAACCCCATGGTCCGGCCGCCATAGACGAAAGTGATCTTCCCTGGCTCCACACCCACCCCAATCGCCTGCTGAATGGCCATAAAAAATGGCGCTGCACCAATTCCACCGCCCACAAACCACTTGGCACTGCCATCGGCCTCCCAGACCGGCCAGCCGTTGCCCAGGGGACCTGTAAGCTGCACCTTTTCGCCGACCCTGGTGTTTGCCAAGGCTTGCGTGCCGCGCCCCAGGGTCTTGATCAGGAAGTCCACGCGATCATCTGCAGCCTGGCGATAGACCGAAAAAGGGCGGGGAATGGCCGGGGAGAGGTCGTCCTCACGCTTCAACATGAAGAAGCGGCCAGCCCGCAAGGGTCCGAGGGCCTCGGGAAGGGTCACCTCGAGGACGAACGCATCGTCCCCAACCGGCCGGATGGACTGAACCGTGGCCCGCTGGACCTGGGTATCGCTGGGGGGAGCTGCCATGGGCACAGTGTAACGAGGTGGAGTTCGAGGGCAATATTCCGGGCTAAAAGTACCTGTCGGGGCCCGGTGCAGCTTAATCTCCTCCCCAACATGAGCTTGCTGATTCTGCACGAACTCAAGAAGCACTTCGGAGGACAAGAGGTCCTGCGCGGAGCGTCCTTGACCATTGAACCCGGCACCAAGGTGGGCATCGTGGGCCGCAATGGCGGTGGCAAGACCACCCTGTTCCGCATGATCACCGGCGAGGAGGTGCCCGACTGGGGCAAGGTCGTGCTGCGCAGGGGTGCGCGCTTGGGTTTTGTGCCCCAGCATCCCGCCTTTGCGGGGCAAACCGTGCGCCAGTACGTGGAAAGCGGCCTGGATGAAGCCCGCGAGACCGCCAAGGAATTGGAGCAGGTGGGCGAAGCCATGGGCACAGCCGATGGCGACGACCTCGAGCGCTTGATGAAGGAGCACGACCGGCTTTCCGAGCGGGTCGAAGAGCTCGGTGGCTGGGAGACCGAACGCATCTCGGAAACCGTGCTCTCGGGCATCGGTTTGGCTCCTGAACTCTGGGAACGCCAAGCGGACACCCTGTCCGGTGGCGAGAAGAACCGGGTGGCCCTGGCTCGCGAACTGGTTTGCGGACACGACCTTCTGCTCTTGGACGAACCCACCAACCACCTGGACCTGGTCGGCATCGAGTGGATCGAACGCTATCTGCGGGAAATGAAGGGTGCCGTGCTGGTCATCAGTCACGACCGTCGCCTGCTGGAAAACTCGGTGGGGCGCATTTTGGAATTGGAGCGGGGCGAGCTGAACAGCTTTCCTGGCAACTACTCCAAGTACGTGCAGTTGCGTGAAGAGCGCTTCGAGGCGGACAGTCGCGCCTACGAGCAGCAGCAGATCATGATCAAGAAGGAGGAGCTCTTCATCAAGAAACACATGGGCAGCCAGCGCACGGCGGAGGCCAAGGGACGCGCCAAGAAGCTCTCCCATGTGACCCGTTTGATTCAGCCCCACCACGACGTGCGCAAGCCCCGCATCTCCACGCCGGAGGCCATGCGCGGTGGCGAGATGGTCCTGGCCTGCGAAAACCTGTCGGGCGGTTATGGCGACAACCTGCTCTTCGCCGATGTGACCTTGCGCATTGCTCGCGGTCAACGCATCGGCATCGTGGGCCCCAACGGTTCGGGCAAGTCCACCCTGCTGAAGATCCTTGCAGCCCAGCTCGACCCCCTCGAGGGAGAAGTCGTTCGAGGCCACGGGGAAAAGGTCGCCTACTTCGACCAAAACACGTCGCACCTGCGCTCCGACGGCACGCCCGCTTCGGAAATCTTCCGTCACTACCCGACCATGACGGACTTGCAGATCCGCAACCACCTGGCGCGCTTCCTGTTCCGTGGCGACGAGATCGACAAGCCGGTCACAGCCCTTTCCGGAGGCGAACGCGCCCGCGTCGCCCTGGCCCTGCTCGTCCTGACCAAACCCAGCTGGATGGCTCTGGACGAACCCACCAACCACCTGGACCTCCCCAGCCGGACCTCGCTAGAGGAAATGCTGTCCGAGTTCCAAGGCGCCCTAGTTTGTATCAGCCACGACCGTGAATTCCTGGACGACCTCTGCAACCACACCGTGGAACTCTCGCCCGACGGCGTTGTGGAACACAAGGGTGGCTACACTTCCTGGCGCAAGTGGCGCGACGAAGAGGTCGAAGCCTCCGCCGAAGCCCGCCGGGTGGCAAAAGAGAAACAGCGCAAGGCCGATGCGGCGGCGGCCGAAAAGGCCAACCAAAAAGCCAGTCAAAAGTCCTCGGGCGGCGCACCGCGCAACCCGTACAAGTTCAAGCAGCTCGAAGACCGCATCATGAAACTCGAGGAAACCTTGGAGCAACTCAATGCCTCCATGACCGAGGAGAAGGTCTACAGCGACGCCGAAGCCATGACCGACGTGCAGTATCGAATCGCCGAAGTGGAGAGCGAGCTCGAAGACGCCAACGAAGAGTGGATGAATTGGGGCTGAGCCCCGACACCGAACAACAACAAAACCAACCAACAACTACCGTGCAACAATTCATCGACGCCATCACCGCCGCGATCCAGGAAACCACCGGCCTGGAAGCTGGATCCTTCAAACTGGAAAAGCCGCGCAACGCCGCCATGGGTGACTTTGCCTTCCCCTGTTTCCTGCTGGCCAAGCGCGACAAGGGCAACCCGGCCAAAATCGCTGGCGAGTTGGCCAGCAAGCTCAATGAGATTTTCGATGGCATCGAAGCGATCGCCACCGGGCCCTACTTGAACTTCAAGGTGCGCCGCACGGACTTGGCCAAGGCCATCCTGGGCACGATCCTCGGGCAAGGCGCAAGTTACGGCAACTCGGACGAAGGCAAGGGCAAAACGATTGTCATCGACCTGTCCTCCCCCAACATCGCCAAACCCATGTCCGTGGGTCACCTGCGCTCGACCGTCATCGGTGCCGCCATTCAACGCTTGCACGACAAACTCGGCTACAAGACCGTGGGCATCAACCACATCGGCGACTGGGGCAGCCAATTCGGCAAGCTGGTCGCAGCCGTGAACCGCTGGGGCGACACGGTGGATTTGGAAAGCGACCCGATCCCGTCCCTGCTCAAACTCTACGTGCGCTACCACAAGGAAGAGGACGACGATCCCGAGCTTCAAGAAGCCGCCCGCGCCGCCTTCCGCGAACTCGAAAGTGGCGAAGACGGCCACGTGCGCGCTGTTTGGCGCAACCTGACCGAACTCTCCATGAAAGAGTTCGACCGCACCTACGCGCGCCTGAACGTGACCTTCGATGAGGTGCGTGGCGAGTCGTATTACGAAGACCACCTGGACACCACGGTCGACCGCATCGTTGCGGCTGGCGTTACCGAGGAGTCCCAAGGCGCACTGATCGTGAGCTTGGAACAGTTCGGCGAGCACGTCCCGCCCTGCCTGCTGCGCAAAACCGACGGCACCACCCTGTACGCCACACGCGACATGGCCGCCGTCTTCCACCGTCACGAGTTGTACAACTTCCACCGCTGCCTCTATGTGGTCGGCGGCGATCAACGCTTGCACTTCCAGCAGCTCAAGCACGTGCTCGATCGCATGGACATCGACTGGGAAGACCGCGTCGAACACGTGAGCTTCGGCATGCTGCGTTTGCCCGAAGGGAAAATGAGCACGCGCCAGGGTAAGGTTGTCTTCCTTGAAGACGTGCTGGATCGAGCCGTCGAAGAAGCCCGCAAGATCATCGACGAAAAGAACCCGGACCTGGCTAAGGCAGCTGAAATCGCTGAGATGGTCGGCGTCGGCGCTGTGGTCTTCAACGACCTCAAGCGCGAGCGCATCAAGGACATCGAGTTCGTTTGGTCCGAAGTGCTTTCCTTCGAAGGCGACACCGGACCGTACGTTCAATACACCCACGCCCGCCTGGCCTCCATCCTGCGCAAGGCCGAAGCCGGCGCCATGGAAAACGCGGACTACGCATGCCTGGAAGAATCCTCCAGCCTGCTGCTGACCCTGGGCAACTTCCCCGCCGTCCTGCAACGTGCGGCAGAGAAAACAGAGCCTTCCGAAGTCACTCAATACCTGCTATCCCTATCCCGAGAGGTCAACTCCTGGATCGCCGCCAACCGCGTGCTCGGCCAGGACGCTGGCACCACGGCCGCCCGCCTGCAGATGGTGGAAGCCGCGCGCCAAACCATCAACGTCGGCCTCGGCGTGATCGGCGTGGGCGCTCCCGATTCCATGTAGACCTCGGCGTTGCAAACTTTCAGGCCGTCTAGCTGTCCGTAGAGCCTGCCATCCTCCCTCCCAGCAGCCCGTTTCGCCCTGCGGCTAGCTATGCTTCCCTGCCCTCGCACGAAACGGCCCCGTTGGCTTTCCAATCCGCACTGGGCCGTCGGCTAGAGAGATGCGGTCCGACAGGCCGTATTGACTGCGACAGGCAGAATTGTAAATGGAAAACCCTTCGTATTGGCTTGCCGCGACCCGGGGAAACAACCCCTTGATGAAGTCCACGCGGCCGCGCTAGCATTGAGCCCCAAGCCAGCCTCCCAGCCCGTGCCAGCCATGTCCGAGATCACCATCAGCACCCGAGTCGCAGCGCCCATCGAAAAGGTCTTCGAGTCCTTCACCCAGCTCGAAAAGGCCGTTGAACGTGTCCCTGGAATCACCTCCCTCGAAGTCCTCACCGAAGGACCCTTCGGGGAAGGCACCCGCTGGCGCGAAACCCGCGTCATGTTCAAAAAGGAGGCCACCGAAGAAATGTGGGTCACCGGCTTCACCCCCCCCCACAGCTACACCGTGGAGGCTGAATCCCACGGCATGAAATACTCAACCCTCTTCGAATTCAAAACCGAAGGCAATGGCACCAATGTCTGTTGGACCTTCTCCGGACAAGCCCTCACCTTCGGCGCAAGGATCATGGCACCCATCTTCAATTTGCTCATGAAGGGCACCATGAAGAAATGCATGCTGGGCGATCTGGAAGCCATTGGCGCCGCCTGCGAACAGGACAACTCGTGACGCGATACCGTGACAACGTACGCGCGGTTTCAGAGACTGGCCAGTAGGTCCAGATTGACCCGATCCATGTCGTCCTTCTTGGAAGTCTCCAGAATCTTGGGCACGCCGAAGAAGCGCTGATCGTTCATGAGGAAGCCAAAGGCCGCTTGGCCAATTTCCCCCTGGCCGATGTGCTCGTGGCGATCCAGGCGGCTTGCGCACTCCCCCTTCGAGTCATTCATGTGCCAGGCGCCGATGATCGCGTCCTCGCCGGTTCCGAAGAGTTCGTCGAGCTCGGCGGTCATCGCTTCGTAGCCGGCTTGGTCCCGAATGTCATACCCGGCGGCGAACATGTGGCAGCTGTCGAGGCAGACACCAAGGCGACCGGGCGCGTCCACAAGTTCGATGATGCGTGCGATCTCGTCGAATTTCCGGCCCAGCGTCGATCCGCCTCCCGCGGTGTTTTCGAGCAGTACGCGGGGTGCTTGAAAATCCGCTTTATCGCATTCGTCGAACACACGTCGCAGGCCTTTGGCAGCGCGTGCAATTCCCTGATCCTCGCCGCTACCCACATGGGCACCGGGGTGGGTGACGACCCCATCAAGCTTGAGTTGCGCGCCACGCCGAAGTTCATCGCAGAAACCGGCGATCGACTTCTCCCACAACACATCATCCGGACTCGCCAGGTTGACCAGGTAGGAACCGTGGCTGATGATCGGTTTGTGCTCGCCCCATTGCTTGCGCAACTTTGTGAAGCGCTCGATCTCGGCGGGATCGAGGTCCTTCTGTTTCCACCGGCTAGCGTTCTTGGTGAAGATCTGGAGGCTATCGGTGTCAAGTTCGATCGCCGCAGCGATCGCCTTGGAAACCCCGCCTGCGGCGGAAAGATGCGAGCCGAGGCAGAGGCGACTTTTTGCGGTGGTCGATGCGGTCATGGTGCGAACGGTACCGTGACTGGACCCCCAGCGCCGCAACAAAAAGAGCGATCCCCATCAGGGTATCAACTCCAGCAACTGCAGCATCTCTTGCCGGTAGCGCCTCAGGGCTTCGAGCCCCCCTGCGCTGATTTTCACGAAGGTCACTGGTTTCGAGTTGACGAACTCCTTGCGGATGGCGATATGGCCACCGGCGGCGAGTTTCTTGAGGTGCGAGGACAGGTTTCCTCCCGTCAGGCCTGTTGCGCGCTGAAGGAACGTGAAATCGGCTTCCTCGACGACCGCGAGATGCGCCAGGAGAACCAGCCGTGCAGGCTCGTGTACCAGCCGGTCGAAGGCGGTGAAATCGGGCTCGCTCGAATCAGCTGAGGTCATGGTCCGCCTCCCCTTCACCGAGAGGGTTGTACTGGAGGAAACGCGCAAAGACGGCGATTCCGCAGAGGAGGATCAGGATGCCCGCCCCGATAAGCCACCTGGGCAGCACCTCTCGCCCGCCGCTGAAACCAGCCGGACAGAAAGCCGCAAATGTGAACAAGGCGTAGGCAAAGAGGCGTAGCTGCTCGAAGGCCACGCCAATGCCCGCAATCAGGGCCGCCAGAGCGACAGCCACCGGGGCTCTCATTTCACTCGCGTGGGTCCCATGTTCCGAGATCAAGAACCATGTTCCTGCGCCCAGGAGCATGGAGATCAGAAGGCCATAGACCATGCCCTGTCGAGCCTTGCGCAGCGAAGCCTCGCGCTCCGTCGAGAAGCGCACACGTCCTAGGCGGACCTCAACAATACGCTCTCGCAGCACTTTCCAGAGGGGAACTCCCACCACCAGGGTGACCACCACGCAGAGGCTACTGTCGAGCTGGCGATCGACTCCAAAGGCGATAATCGCGGCCGCGACGAGCAGGTCCAGCAGGCCATCGCCTTGGCGAGAGCGGTATATTTGGCGTTCCAGGGGGGCAGCGAGGGACACTATGGACTCCTTCATGGTGTGGTGCAGACCGGTTTGTAGCGCACACTACTCTGTGCAACCACGGTTGTTTTGACAAATCGAATTAATCCATGGCGCGCAGCGCCGCCTGCTAGGAAATCGCGGTGCCCTCGCATACGGCAATCAACGGCCCCTACGGTTTCAGGTCGTAACTGCCTGGGTTCCGTGTGGTTCGATTCGGCAGCCCCCCCAAAAGGTGTGGATTCAAGCCCACCAGGACAGCTTTTCTAAGATCTGCCCAATTCAGGGGCCCTGCCAATCCTGCTCCCCCCTTCCTGACCCTCTGGAGGCTTGCCCTGCTTGATCACGGGGAACCACACGGAACCCAGGCAGTTGCACCCTTTCTTCAACGGCAAATGCCTTCCCTGAAACCCAAGTGCGCCCAGTCCAGGAAACCAGGACTGTGTGGATGCAGTGTCTGCCCCCCTACATGGGCGTCGAAGTGGACGAAATCAGAAAGGTCCTAGGCATACCCAAGCAGGCGGCCTGAACATCAGCGGTTTCCAGATGGGCCGTCACAATTCGGGCACCACTTTCACAAGGGGGGTGTCCTAGCTCCTACCACAGCCAGTGGTGCATTCCTTAGAAGTTCGAACACCCAATAAAATGGCTTCGGACTTGGGAATGGCGACGACACTGCTTCAGGGCGCTTTTTCAGAAGCCGACGAGAGAGGAGCCTCCGGACTCACAATCTTCTTTCATTTCTGCTGTGAGGAGTCGCCATGAGACTCTGTCTAGTGGATCCCAGTCATTCAAACACGTTTCACACCATGACAATCAAACTCCGCCTAATCCTTCTTCTGCTGATCCCCATTGCCGCAATCGTCTATTCAGGCCTGGTTGACTTCCAGGACAGTCGACGTGCGACGCGTGAGATGGATCAGATTGACACGCTGGTTCAAATTGCTGTCAAGACCAGCACGTTGATCCATGAAACCCAAAAGGAGCGTGGACGGACGGCCGGTTTCGTTGGAAGTGCGGGCACTGTGTTCCGAGAAGAATTGGCGGCGCAACGCTCCGAAACGGACAAGCGCATTGTCGAACTGCGGGGGTTTCTTGATAACATCGATCTAGATGATCTCGATCAAGAGTTCGTCAGCACATACCAGAATGCGTTGGCGGACCTTGATCAACTGAATGACATGCGTGGGGACATTTCCGCCCTGAAGTTGCCGCTTGGAGAGGCGCTTGGGTACTACACGGGAATGAACGTTCACTTCATTGAGTCAATAAGTCTGGCCGCTACGACGTCAAGCAATGCCACATTGGCGACATCCATCGCAGCCTATGGGAACTATCTCAAGGCCAAGGACAAGGCCGGCATAGAACGAGCAGTGCTCGCCAAGACCTTTGCCGTCGACCGACTAGGGCCTGGCTCTCTGCGCAAGTTCAGCAGTCTCGTGACTGGGCAAGAGGCTCACTTCGATGCCTTTGACGCTCTCGCATCGCCTGAGGATCGTGCCGCCCACGCCGATGTGATGTCTGATCCCGTCGTAGCCGAAGTCCAACGTATTCGAGACATCGTTTTCAGGCTCGGCGAGGTGAGGACCACTGGGTTTGGGATTGATCCCGCCAACTGGTTCCAGGTGAAGAGTAGCGTGATTGAATCTATCAAACGTGTGGAGGACCAGGTGGCTTCTGATCTGCTGGCGCTTGCGAATGAAGCCAAAAATAGCGATGTGGCCGACCTCTTGCACTTGTCCACATCAATCAGTGCGCTGGTCCATGAGACCCAGAAAGAGCGGGGGCTCACGGCTTCCTACCTGGGTAGCGACCGCGGAGAATTTGCGCTGGAGTTGGCCGAACAGCAGAAGGCCGTAGATCAACTTACGCAAGGCTTCCTTGCTGCAGTCGGCCAACTGAACGCGAGTGGCCTTGAGAGCGATTTCGCGGCAAAGCTGGATCGAAGTACGGCTCACCTAAGCATGCTTGGCGGGCATCGTTCAGGAATATCTAACGGGAAAGTCTCCGGTGACGCGGCGCTGGAGTTTTACACGGAGCTCAACAGCCGGATGCTTGGCACGGTTGCCGCCGTAACGAACAGCACAGCAAGCGGTCCGATTCGGTCCGCGATCATCGCCTACGTGAGTCTCTTGCAGGGTAAAGAACGCGCCGGGCTGGAGCGTGCTGTTCTTGCCAAGACCTTTGCAGCGGATCGATTCGAAGAGGGAACCCTGCGGAGATTCGGAGCCCTTGTAGCCGAGCAATCCGCTTACTTCGACAGTTTCCGTGAGTGGGCTACACCTGCGCAGGTCACACACTTCGACCAAACAGTCGCTGGATCTGCCGTGGACGAGGCACAGGGGATGCGGGATGTGGCCTTTGCCCTAGGTGCAGCTAAGGCGGAGGGCTTCGGCATCGATGCCGACTACTGGTTCGCTACGATTTCCAAGAAGATCGATCTGCTGAAAAAGACTGAGAACACTCTTTCGAGTTCCCTTGCCACGGCGGTGGATCTCGAGAAAGAAGCGGTATGGAAAGCAAAGGTCATATCCACGGCTACGGCTATAGTCGTGCTGCTGCTTGTGTTGGCTGGCAGCTTCATTTCGGCGCGGGTGATCAATGCTCGGGTTCAACTCGTTGTGCGGGGGATCAACAAGGTCTCCGAGACGAGTGATTTAACCACTCGTTTTGCAGACACCTCCAAGGATGAATTCGGGCAGGTTTGTCGTAGTTTTGATGAGCTATTGACCAAGGTCGGCGGGATTATCGTGGACGTTGACCTTGCTGCCAATGAAATATCGCAGAGTACCGGTCAGGTCAGCTCATCCAGTGAGTCGCTGTCCAGCAGCTCTCAGGAACAGGCGGCCACATTGGCAGAGATCAGTATTTCAATGGCGGAAATTTCCTCCAAGATACAGAAGGGTGCGGAAAGTGCTGGCGAAGCAGAGAGTCTCGCTGGAGACTCCCAAAAGGCGGCAGACGACGGAAAGACCGAGATCGAACAATTACTTTCGGCCATGGACGACATCCAGGCATCGAGTGCCGAGATCTCCGGAGTGATCCGAGTAATCGACGAAATCGCCTTCCAAACGAACTTGCTTGCCCTGAATGCTGCGGTTGAGGCTGCTCGAGCTGGGGAAGCCGGCAAGGGATTCGCGGTGGTTGCCGAGGAGGTGCGCAGCCTCGCTCTGCGAAGCACTGCTGCTGCCCAAGAAACCACGGAGATGATTGAGAACTCAAGGGTTCGGGCCAATCGCGCTGCGGAGCGGTCCCAACGGGTCGAGGATGTGCTGAACGAAATCATTGCCGGCGCCACCTCAGTGAACAGTATTCTGGGCGAGATCGCGGAGGGATCGAAGGATCAGGCCGCCAGCATGGAACAGATCACAAGCGGCCTGCATCAACTCGACGGTGTCACGCAACAAAATGCAGCAAGTTCTGAGGAACTCGCAGCAACTGCGGTTCAGTGCACAGCCATGACCGTCGCAATGAACCACATTGTCAAACGCTTCAGGTCCCATGTGAGCGATCGACGCAAGGTGAATCGCTCGAATAGCAACTACAAAGGCCCGGAGCGCCGCTGCCTTCAACAGGCCAAGGACAAGGCGCTTGGCCGAAGGGAACAGGCGAGCTCACGGCCTGGGAGCACGGTTGACCGCGGAACTGAAGAAAAGGTTGATACGGACGGTCAAACCCAACCCAAGTCCCCTCTACCGAGCTGGCGCAATTCCGACCAAAGGGAACTCCACAACACGGATACGCGGTCGCACGCATGACCACGGACTGAGCGTGAAGACATACCCGCGTGAAGTTAGATCCGGACCGTAACGTCAGCCCCCCTACTGCATCATTGGCGCCGGTACCATGGCGCTGGGAAGTAGCAATTGTGCACAACTCCCCATCCCTAGGATCACTCTCCAGCCAGGTCCAGGCCAGCGAGGGAGTCAACGCACAGCACGGGGTGTGCTCGCTCCAGATGTAGGTGATCGTCAAAGAAGTTCCAGGTGGTCAACGAGTCCTCGCTCTGGGGCTCGAGGAGCTGGGCTGCGACCCGAGCGAGCGCCTGGTCGGCGCGTACAAGCAGTGTCCCGGCGGGCAGGTGCACGGAGTGGTTCTTCCACTCACCGTCTAGGCTGATCTCGTTGTGGCCCTGGAAAGGGCGCTCCACGCGGTGCTGCTTGGCGACCATGAAGGCCGAGACCTCGACGTTGGCATCAGCGGTGAGGCGCGTGACCTCCAGGCCGTGGAGTTTCAACACATCGAGCACGGCTTCGTCGGCGTCTTGAACAACCCACGCGGCGGGCAGGGGGCGGCGCCGGGCGGAGGTGAAGCGATCGCGCACGAGCATGGGTTCTGCGGTGAATCCCTCACCGGCAATGCGCCTAGTCCCGAGCCCTTCGATCTCTACGGAGCTCAGGATGCCCACGAGAACATCCTGCTGGTGCCCTTTTTCCAGCTTCGTGTCCCAGGCAAACTGCACGCTGGCATCGCGCTCGACAACCTGGCGATCCGCGCGCGCACACAACTCGCGAAGCTGGACCTCATGGGCCACTGCGGCCCGCAGATTCTCCAGAACGAAGGCGCGCGTGGCCGCCACTCGCATCTTGAAGGGAACGTAGCTGAAGGCCTCCGCTAAAACGGCAAACCGATTGCGCAGACCCATATAGTTGGTTCCAAAGCGTGGCCTGTGATCGTAGGTGCTCCAACTCTTCTGCTGCCTGCCACCGAAATTGCCATAGTCAAAGGTCCGGAAGCCGTGCTTTTCGAGGGTGGCTCCCCGCACCTCCGGCAAGAAGACATCGCGGACAAAACCATCCAGCTCCGCATCCACATTGGTAGAGAGTGAGGGCGAGTACGTCAGGTGATAACCGTGGGAGGAACCATTCGTAGTATGAAGGTCCATGAACAGGTGTGGATCGAAGCGATTCACAAGCCCGAGCAAACCCCGACACTCGGGCGATTCGACCTTGATGAAGTCCCGGTTCAAGTCGAGGCCCTGGGCGTTGGGTCGGTCCCCCACGCCACCGTCGGGGCCATTCTGGCTGACGCGGTGCTTGCGGTCGATGTCGTCATTTCCATCTGCATTGTAGATCGGGACAAAGACAATGACGGCACGCTTCAACAGGTCTTCATGCTGTCCCAGGGAGAAGTCACGCAGGATCCCCATGACGGCTTCCTTGCCCTCGACCTCTCCACCGTGGATGTTGGCATTGATCAGAATGCGCAGCCGGTCCCCGGCGGCAACAGCCGTCGTTTGCTTGGGAAGCGGCGCGCCAACGGTGACGGTCAAAAGGTCGCGCCCCTCGTTGCTCTCCCCCGCGCTGCCCACGCGCAGGCGATCAGCCGCGGGCATTGCGGACAGGGCCTTCACAAAGGTCCGCATCTCCGCATGGGTCGAGGTTCGGGTGAAGCCGCTCTGTTCGGCCGCTGAGAGGGGGACCTTCACGGCTTGAGCGCACGCTAGACTAGGCAAGGCGGCCAGGGTGCAGGCCAAGCAGGTCACGAGGCGATGGTGGAGTTGCATGGCCTGGAGGATAGTGCACGCGCAGAAGAATTGCCCGGCCTTTGGGCGCACTGGCGGAAGGCCTTTTGCCTGAGAGCTGCGTGGTTGCGCGGTTGGTTGGAATTGGGCTGAAAGTGGCCTTTCGGCAATTGAAGTCGGTTTCATGGTGCAACCAGGGCCGATTTGGTCATTTTCCTGCCGATTGTTCAGCAAAATTGAACTATCGATACCCCGCTCCCTACACCGGGCCTGACCCCAGCCTTGCGACCGAGCTGGACCTAGCCCCAAAGCCCATGGGGCATCGAGCTGGAGGCATCGGCGCTCCTTGGATGGCGAAACACGAAGTCGTCCTCAACACCCCCGCCGACGAAATGTTTGCAAAACCATGACCCATACACCGCCCTACTGTGAACCACCTGACGACCAGCTAAAGTCAATCAGTCTGGCGCAAGAGTTCCATTTGAAATCGAAGGGTACGGGAGCCGCGGCGCAGCTGTTTGAGAATGCGCTCTCGATCGGCCTTTCCGAACTGAATGAAAACTTGGCCCCACAGCAGGTGAAAGCTCATGCTGCTTGCACATGCCTCTCGATTGGTGCGAAGGTCCATGCGGACCCTGCCGCGCTGCGCGAGTTCACAGAGTTCTCTGCCGCCTGGATCAGGCGCAATCGAACCTCCACGCCAGACACGCAAAGTACCTTCATTACCGTCGCCACCTTCCCGGTTGATCCGAATGTCGAGCTGGAACTGCCCCGGTCAGAAAACTGATCGGGGCAGTTCCAGCTCGACATTCGCAAGCCCCCTACCAGACGCTCAAGCGCGCCCAGTCAAAATCCGTCGCTGTCCCCGCATCGGACCACGATTGACGCAAGCGCACGCTCAAGGGGGCTCCCAGGGGTGCGGACTCCAGGTCGGCGGTATTCACCGTCAACATGTCCGATTCGAAAATTCCGGGCACCGGAGTGACCTGATTGATAGAGCTGGCAATGACCCGATTTCCGGCAAGGAGCTGCATTTCGTATCCCCCGTAAGCCGTAGTCCCACGCGAATTGCCCGGCAGCCTCTGCCCCACCGCGATCTCAAACCGATATGTCTTGCCGGATTCCAAAGTCGTGGGAAGAACTTGATACACCCAACCCAAACTCGGATCGCCACCCAAGTTTTCCAGGGACAACACTTCGTCGCCCTCCGCGCCAACGGGGGTTTGGGCCCCTTCGGCATTCTGATAACTATCCGATCCTGGGTTGAAGACACCCGTGATCAGATTCGACTGGGTAGGGTACACCCAGTCCATCAATGAGAGGGTGGAGTGCTCTTGATCGATCAGTCCCAAGGTCTCGAAACTTGGTTCTTGCAAGCTCGGGGTGGCCAAGGTCGGAGGCAGCAGACTTCCATCCAACGCAGCGATCAAGGCGTCGTGCATCACAAGGGCGACCTTTTCCTGACCGACTGCATTGAGATGCAATCCATCGGGCAGAATATCCGTTGCCAGATTCAAAAGCGGACGCAAATCGACAAGCGCAACCGGGGACTGCGGGGTGCTCCAAAGCAACACGGAAAACTCCAGCAGATTGTTGAAAACCGGCAAGAAGTCCGCGTTTGCCACATACCAGGACCCTGAACCAATCGGAGGAAGTGTGGCCAGCAGGAAAACCGTCGCTGGCGCTTGACCGCGTACCTTTCCGATGATTTCTTCCAGATTAGAGATACCGTCTTGAACCCCCGAAAAACCCCTCTGCCCCACATCGTTTGTCCCGAGCAAAATCAGACAAACGTCTGGGGTTTGACTGGCCACGAATTGCGAAACAAGGGGCAGCACCTCATCGGTTCGCAACCCGGCATAACCCTCATGGTCGCGATCAAAACTGGTGTAGTAATTCGGATAGTCATCCGGATTTGGGACAGAGGTCCCGTTTTCGCCGACGATTGAGAAGCGAGTGCCCACAAATTCAACCAAGCGCCCGCTGTCCTGCAAGTCAAACCACAGGGGATAACGAAACGAAGGCAAGCCCCCTCCCCCTTGGGTATTGGAATCCCCAATACACATGATTCGCATCACGAAACAGGGGGCTCCGGGGCGATCTCCAGTGCAGGCTTCTCCAGGAACGCCCACAGGTGGGGAGCTTCGGGCACACTGAACGCCGGCCAAGGCCAAGAGGACAAGAAGCCCTGTGGTGAGTGTGGAGGTGCGTTTCATTGCGAGTTTAGGGAATTATACCCCTTCAATAGAACTCTGCCCTCAGAATCGATTTCCAAACACGCGAATCACCGGACATGGCCCTGCTTGGCCGGGCACCCCAAACCGAACACCGCCACATCCCTATTCACAAAAGCCCAGTCCAGCGTTACCAACTTGAGTCAGTACGCCAAGGAGCCCCCAACCAATACCGAACTCCGACTATGGTTTTGTTTCGTCCACTTCTCCGGAAATGCCCCCATGTCCAATGCTGGCGGTTTTTGGTGTCAACCTCAGGAGTAGGAAAGGTCCCTTGAGCACAATTCGGGCACTGCGGCGCCAATGCTGCTATCCTGAAGCATGCGCATTCTCCTGGCGAGCCCACCCATTTCCGATCTGGAACATGTGGAAGGAGCCTTCCAGCCGGTCGGTCTCAATTGCCTGGAACGGTACTTGATTACCAAGGGCTACAAACCACAACACGAGGGCATCCACAAATCCAGTTGGGAGCATGTGGATGCCGAACTGAAGCGCATTCAGCCGGATGTGGTTGGCATTACGGTCTACACCCACACGCAGGCAGCGGCGGAATAGTTCTGCGTCCACATACGAAAGCTCAGCCCGGGTACGAAAATCATCCTCGGCGAACATCACGCCGCTTTCATGACCCAACAGGTGTTAGAGAATTGGGAAGTGGACGCCATCGTGCCCAACGAGGGAGAGGTCCCTTTCCTCAAAATCGTGCAAGCGGTAGAGCGCGATGAGCCGCTCGATGGACTTCCCGGATTGGCCATGCTGCACAATGGGGAGATCCGTCTTACACCCGCCCCACCCCCCGTGCCCATCGACGAACTGCCGATTGAGAGCCACATGTACGAGGACCGCACGATCACCCACAAGGAAGCGGAATTCATGTCAGGAGGCACCCTGGGCCCAGAGCCTTGGCAGTACCGCACCTTCTGGATGAACACAACCCGGGGTTGTCCCTATCACTGCACCTTCTGTTCGGTGCTAGGCCGCAGCTCTTGGCGCATGGAGAGCCCTACGCGGGTTGTCGACCGCATGCAGCTCCTGCACGACGAGTACAACTGCCGCTATTTGTCATTCGGCGACAGTTCCTTCAATATCAAGCCAGGACGCGTGATCGAGATTTGCGATGAGATCGTCAAGCGCAAACTCAAGATTCGATGGTTTGCTTCGGGCATGCGCGCCAACAAGCAGTTGCTGCCGAAGCCGATGGTCGAGGCCATGACGCGGGCGGGTTGCGCGCTGATCTATTTTGGAGCCGAGTCAGGCTCGCGCGAAATCCTCAAGACCATTCGAAAGAACCTGAACCCGATGGACGTGGATCGGACGGTCTCCCTAACCCAATCCCACGGTATCCACGCGCGGGTTTCCCTGATGATCGGAAACCCGCGTGAGTCGGATGAGACGATCGATCAGACCTTGGCCCTGTTGGATCGTGTGGACCCTTCGCTCGCCGGCATCGCAATCGCGCAGATCTATCCTGGTTCGGAGCTGTTCACCCACGCCAAGGAGTTAGGTTATATCACCGACGAGTATTGGGCCAACGGCAACCACGCGATCCCCTTTTTCCCGAGCGCGAGCTATGCCACAACCATGCGCTGGTACAACAAGATTCGATTCCGCAAGACACCGGCGCGTGGCTTGATCGGCCATCTCTATGGTGCCCGAGCTGGGCTGCATTCGCGCTTCGGCATTTCGCTGGGACGAGGAGGAATCCGTTTTGGAACACCTCCCCCGCCCCTATTTTGCGACATGTCGGGGGCCAGTGAATTCGAGCTAGCGTCCCTTCCAAGGGACGCGGCTTCAGCCAAGTAGCGGGTTCGTTCCCCGAACAAACACAGGCCTCACGGCTTCGTGGACTGGCCGATCGATTCCAACGCAGCTGTCGGAGTGCCCGCCCTGCGAGCGCAACCTCGCCAAGGCGGCGTGCCCGTAATCCTATTGGAAGTCAATGCGAAGGGCCGAGCTCGTGTTGGAGGTGCTCTGACCCATCACCATGTCCCGGTGCCAGAGTTGGAAGCTCCAACCACTGCTAGGCGCCACCACATGACCTTCGGGTAGGTTGCCCAGGTCCAAACGGCGACTCACCTGCCCAGCAGGATTCGATAGTTCGATCTGGTCATTCCAGCGCAACAGTGGAGAACCCAGGCACAGGTTACCCATGCTGCCTCCGAAGAAGGGCACGTAGCCGGCTTCGGGGGAGATCAGGAAGTAACCAAACACGGAGGGGGGTAGGCCTTCCACGGCCAACAGCACATCATTGTCGGCCACCGATTCGGAGCCGAAGGCGAAGCAATCCGCAAATTGCCCCACCGAGTTGGCATTGCCGAAGCAATAGGTCCAACCCAATTCGCCCGCGCAGCCCGGTCCACAGTAGTCGCGATCGAAAGTGAAGGCGCCCATGTCCACCGGCGACCCATCCGGATCGGGCGCATGTCCCGGATCACCGGCATCGATCACGTGCGAGCCCGGTTGCAGGTGGAAATCATGGACCCCCCAAAACTGGGGATCCACATCCAAGTTGCCCAAGCCGGGATAACCGCCCGAGACCATGGAATAGGTCACCGTGGCCGGTCCAGCAAAGGGTGCGCCGACCGAGCCCTCCAGGATCGAGTTGGAGAAGGACCATCCGCTCGCCACCTGGCCCGGGCCCACCGAACTACTGTCCACAAGTGTACAGCGGTCCGCCTGGCCGAAGCCGAATACGGCTCCACCACTGGCGGAACTGCTCTCGGTGGCCTGGTTGCCATAAAAAACGGAACCGTTCACCTGGACCATGCCCGTGGAGAAGATGGCTCCACCCTGTGAATCGACTCCGGCCACAGTGTCGTTTAGGATGAACGAACTGTAGCGCACCACCGAGCCACCTGCCAAATGCAAGGCTCCCCCATAGGCGTTGTCCATGAAGGCGTTCTGCTGGGGGTAAAAGGACTTGGCCCGGTTTCCCTCGAATTCACAGTTGTCGATTTCGATGGCAACCGTGCTCCAGATCGCCCCGCCCCTGGCCATGAAGCCATCCAAGTAGATCCCGCGGACGGCCATGTTGTTTTCGAACACGCTGTCCTGGATGACCGCCGGCGTATCGTGGACGGCGATGGCACCGCCAGCTCCGGCGGTGTTTCCAAGGAAGGTAGAATCCAGGACGGTCAAGGTGCCCGACCCGTGGGTTTTGAGCGCTCCACCGTCGTAGTCTTCCACATCTCCCCTATTGCCCACGAAGAGGCAATCATCGTAGGTGGCCACACAGTTGCTCGAGGCGACCGCCCCCCCTTGGTCCGCGATGCCACTGCTGAAAGTGACCCTCCGGCAGGTCAAATCCCCGCCAGTGGCATAGATCAATCCGCCCTGCTCATCGGGCACATAAGTGGACCTCAGTAGGCTGTCTTCCACCAGGGTTGAGCACCCATCCAGCATGAAGAAACGCAAGCCGTTGGGAAATCCGTTGGGCACGTACGAACCCTGGGCATCCACATGACGCAACTCCAACTGGGCACCATCGCCATAAATGGAGGTTCCGAAGAAGATGGGCGTACACTGATTGTTGAAATTCCGAACGAAACTGGTTCCGGTGATCAGCGCGCTACCACCTTCCAGATGGATCGCCCCCCAGTTGTCCTCGAAGTGGCAATTTTCGATGGTGAAATCGGAATACACGCCCTTCAGGGCGCCCATGCACGAGCTCTGATTGTCGATCCACTTGCAGTTCATGAAGGTGGGCGCTCCGCCGATGAAATCAACCGCAGCGTCGGACCCCAATCCACTGTTCGATTCGAAAATGCAGTTCTCGAAGGTGGGCGAAGAATCCACCCCTCCCACCACGATCTGGGTGGTTCCAAAACTCCCCACGAAGTTCCTGAAGGTCAATCCACGGACCACCATGGCCGGGGTTTGGAAGCTATGGAAGATAAGGAAGGGGCCCGGGCTGTCGGCACCACCGGTTGGACCCGAAATCCAGGTCACCTGAGGTCCACCCACGGCTTCGATCACCAGGTCCCAACCCAATGGATCGATCATTTCGTCCACGTAATCGCCGGGTGCAATCAGGATGGTATCCCCGGAGAGAACGGCCGCCTGGTTCACGGCGTAGTCGATCCGCGTAAATGGATCCGCCTGGGTTCCGGTCCCGGGAGCGGTACCCGTGGCATCCACATGCCAGGTACTTTGAGCCAGGGCGGACCCGATCAGGGCGAGGACGGGCAGGAGTTGCATAGGGCGTTGCTTCATGGCTGGTAGCGATTGAAATGTCGTTACGTTCCTTGCGACTTTGCGGGGGGAACAGGTCCCGGAAGGACCGGCAGGCAGCTTGAGGGCGAACCCAGAAGAGTGATGACCGAAGCGCCCTTCCACATCCATTGTACGCTTCATTCCCAAGCGCGTCGGCGCGCTCAGCCAGACGTTGCTGGCGGTCATCGGGCGCTCTAAGAAGGGGCACATCAATCGACTTGCCAATGTCCAAGGATCGGGATGCACAGGGGGCACCAGCGCGGGGTCAGCGGAAAACGGGCTGAATCGAAGTGGCCCCCCATCGCCCACAATCAACCCTTGCTAGCCCCAGCTCACTGTTCCTCCCCGCCCCGAAACTACCTGATTTGAAATTCCTAACGTAACTGCCTAGGTTCCGTGTGGATAGATCTGGTCAGTCCCCCCAAAAGCGCTGATCAAAGCGCCACAGACTCACCTTTCAAGATTCTGGCTCTCGGAGGCTCTGCAGGTCCCGCAGCCCTTGCTCCTGGCCCCATGGGGCTTTCCATGCTTGCCCCAGAACATCAACACGGAACCCAGGCAGTTGCATTCCTAACCACCCGTCCCTGC
The DNA here is from genome assembly GCA_024228395.1 of bacterium. Lineage (GTDB taxonomy): Bacteria > Planctomycetota > UBA1135 > UBA1135 > NORP259. Next base: position 36,920 of record JAAETM010000468.1, read on the forward strand.
CGTGCTAGCATCGGTCTTCTACACTTGACGCCCCTTCCCAATGAATTCCGCTCCCCCCGCATGCAAGGCATAGTCTTCCTCCGCATCTTAGTGTGCTTCAGTTTCCTGCTTCCCCTTGCATCAACCGCCTTACCCTATCAGCGGGCTCAAGAGCGGAGCTCCCCTACCCCTCTCAAACCGGACCCCAACCAGAGCATCAGGGGAAAGGTAACGTTCGATCGCAAGCTTCCCAAAGATGCGGCACCGGAGATTGTGATTGAAGGCTCGGGAATCGTATCTGCAGAGGGCAGGGAGCGCGCCAAAACATTTGGTTACGAATACCGCGAATATGCGCGCGCCAGGATCAACAAGGATGGCTCCTTTGTGGTGCCACGTGCACTTGAGTCGGACCGTTTGCTCTTGTGGGTTACGGGAGACTATTTCCGGGGAGGCGCATTCGATTTCGAGGTGGGTAGTGCCGAGGACCCAGGTGAAACTCCATTGCAGTTGCAGTGCAAGGTGCTTGCGCACGTCACTTTTGAGCTCCACTTCCCCCCGGATGCGACGACAACAGACAAGCAGAACCTGATCGGCCGCCCTGTCTTCTTGATAGGAGAAACAAATAATGAGGAGCAGGGCTCCGGGCCCTGGGCGGAGCCGCAGTTGTACCGATTGCAGCTGGACGAAAACTTCCAGATCACCATCCCCCATACCGGCGATGACAAGGTTCATTGCATCCCTGGTCCATGGCCCTGGTCAGACCGTTTTGAGGAACAGAAGTTCGACTTGCACGATTCCGCATTCGCGCCCTTCACACCAGCAAACAGGGTCGAACTCGACATACTCCCTGGCGAACGAGTGCACTTTCCAATTGAACTGGAGTGGTCTCCCAAATTGCTGGGCCGGGTAGTAGGCCCAAACGGAGAACCCGTTGAGGGGGCCCGGATCACAGCGCACAATATTATTTACCCGACAAGTCACGACGTGGACTTGTTCACTTATTCGTGCGCGACCAAACACGATGGCAGCTTTGTCCTGCATGGCTTGCCCGCTAGGGATATTATTCTAGAGGCTCGCTCCCCCTATAGGCAGCCCACCAGGCTGGGTCCAGCGAAGCTGTTCGCAGCGCGGGCAACGGGCCACGCGGTCACCCTGGTCATGTCACACCAGCCGACCTTGCACGGACAGGTGGTGTGGCCGGAAGGGACCACACCCAGGCCCATGGAGATTGAGGTGCGATTCAAAGAGAGCGGTCGATATGACACGACAAAAATCACTATCGATCCGGGGGAGGATGGGCGCTTTGCCTTTCCCACCACCTTTGGAACGAAGTACACCTTGAATGCTGTCGTTCACTTGGAAGAAGAAACGGATTCATCTCCGGTCGGTCCATTGGTCGCCAAAGCGACATGCCGGGCGGGCAGCTCTTCCCCCAAGAACCCCATCCAGCTTCCCTTGGTGAGGGCGGCCTCGGTGCGAGTCAGGGTCATGGAAGAGGGGGACGATTCTCAAATGAAGTGTGCTGTCGGCTTTGTCGAAGCACATCATCCTCCCCGCCCGGATTACCAAACCGAGTGGACTGGGTACCGGTCGGCCAAGTCGGCCGGGGGGTCCTACTGGTGGCAACTCAATCCGGGGGACTACACGTTCCAAGCCTCCCTGCAGGTTGGCAGGGGTCTGAAACGCACCGTCACAAAACAAGCCCAACTGATGGGTGGGCAGAACGAAGTCACCTTGATTCTACCTGCCCTAAAGCAGGTCTCAGGTCGCGTTGTCGATCAGTCTAGAGCTGGCATCCCCGATGCCCTCGTCACGATCACCGACAGGAACAAGCGCCGCCCCGTGCAGGGGACTCCAAAAGTCGTCACCGACACAAGCGGACGATTTGTGGCCGAAAATTTACCTCCTGGAGAGTACTTGGCAACAGTGGAAGCGGCCGACAGGTTGACGATCGTGGACTGGCCCTTCGAGGTGAGTCCCCATGGCCCGCCAGCCGATTGGGAGATCTCAACCAAGGGTGGCGCCTACATCGATGCGACCGTGCTGGACCGCTTTGGCGATCCCGCGCAGGACGCCCATCTATCGGTAACGAACGAAAAGGGACAGCCCCTCGGAAGCTACGCCCGGGAACAATCCTCCCCCCTTGGCAGGGTAAGAATTGGCCCGGTCCCCCCCGGCCCAGTTCATGTTTCCATGCAAATAGAACAGGACAAGGGGTCCTACCGGATCTCCCAATCCCTTGCGGCCACTCTGCACGGGACGCCGGCCATCACAATAGACGCCAGCGAAGCTCCGAGCGCGATTGTGGCTGGCATTCTCTCCTCTGGCGGCAAGTCCCTGGCGGGTTACAACCTCAGGCTAAGGGAAGGCGATTCCTCTGGGCTCCTATCGTCATCCACCAAAACGGACGCAGCGGGCCATTTCGAAATGCGCCTCCACAAGCTTGGACAATATCACCTTTCGGTTCACGGCCCAGGTCCCTGGCAAGTGCACCATCATCAACCGTTTGCGATTCACGCCAATCCTGCCCCCCTCCAACTCTCGCTACCCACCGGTGCCATTCAGGGATGGGTGGAGAACGCCTCCCAATCCGGCACGCTAGGAGTCTTCGCTATCAAGGATGGGGATGGCGCAATGACCCCGCATCCAGTTTCTGAGGCCGAACCTAATGACGACTCCAGCTTCCTATTGCAGCACTTACCGGATGGTCGCTATTCCTTGGTACTGCGACGTCGGAGAGCACCCCGCGACACCAAGCCTGCAAGCAATTCGATTTCGGTGGTTGTCAGGGACGGCAAGATGACCGAAGGGGTGGTTTTGGTTCCTGTCGACTGATACCGCGAGATACCGTGTCATCTGTGGAAGGAGATAGATAACGCGGTATCGATCCGACCCTTGCCGCCTACTGGTCCTGGAAGTGGACAATACCGAATGTCGAACCCGGTTTCGTTTCGTCCGCCTCCCCGCCCAGCAAACAACACCGGCCCAGCCAATTGTGAATCGAACTGGTGGGGCGTGCGCTATCGCGCACTCCGGGGAATGGTTGTTTCGAGCAAGTCCTTTCTGCGGTGTTGTGTTAGAATCGGATTCATGCGCGTGCTTGGTATTTAAGGTTCTCCCCGGAATATAGTGGCTCGCGGTTGTCGCAATCAGGAATCTAGTCAATGATCGGGGTATGCTTGATCTCCCTGAACATTATGCGCAACTCCTTGGCCTCGATGATTCCTGGAGGGTTGGAAGCGTTGATCTCT
>JAAETM010000469.1 GCA_024228395.1 bacterium
CCCATCCAACCTGCGCATCCAAGCACAGGTCCTTCTTTCCCTTCCTGCTAAAACCCCCACTACAGGTGATAACCAAAATGCACTCTCTTCTTCTCTTGCCCGCCATGGGCCTTGTCCTCACCGCCGCATCCCTTGGGCAAAACGCAGGAATATCTTTTTGCGCTCCTACCAACAACTCCACCGGCGCAAGCACAGTCTTGACGGGATCATTTGGGAGTGGGACCGGTAGCGATTTGCACCTCGAGGTAACCGATGGAGTGCCTGGAGAGTTCGGCTACTTCCTGGCCGGGAATGAGGCGACCTCTGGCGTGGTGGTCAGCAATGGCTTGCTTTGCATCGTCGGTTCCCCGACCGCTCAGATGTTCCGCTACAACATCGCTGGTGGCGGTCAAAATTCCTCAGGCGTTTTTGATAACTCCGGCGTCTTTCAGAACTCGGTGGGGACGTCTTTGGTGGGAAGTGGATTCGATGTGCCCGATGCGATCCCAGCATCCTTGCCCACGCCGATCCTAGCCGGCGACACTTGGCACTTTCAGTTCTGGCACAGGGACACGCCAGCTGGCCTGGGAAGCTCGAACTTCTCAAATGGTTTGAGCATCTCCTTTTGGACTGGCCCGGTTCCTGTTGCCGGCATGGTGTCGATTCCTGCAGGCTCTTTCGATATGGGCTCCAACGCGAGTAGTGGGGCTCCCTATTACAACAATTCAAACCAGCAGCCTGTTCACAACGTGACGATTGACGTTGGGTTCTGGATCGGTGAAACGGAAGTGACTCAAGGGCAGTATCAGGCTTTGATGGGGACCAATCCGTCCTATTTCTCTGGCATGAACCGGCCTGTGGATACGGTCAGCTGGAACGATGCTCGTGCGTACTGCACGGCGTTGACCGCGCAAGAAATGGCCACTGGTAATCTGCCCGCAGGGTATGAGTATCGCTTGCCCACCGAGGCGGAATGGGAATATGCCTGCCGTGCAGGGACGACAACAGAATTCAATGTGGGTGCGGCGCTCCTTTGTGTGGATGCCCACTTCAACTACAGCGCGCATAGTTCAAACGCATGCGGAACGGCGGGCACGAATTCAGTTGGAGGATACGCTGCCAATGCTTTCGGCTTGTACGACATGCACGGCAATGTTTATGAGCTGTGCCTCGACTCTCATGCGGCTTACTCAGGAACATCACAAACCGATCCTTTCGTGACGGGTGGCTCCCAACAGATCATCCGTGGGGGTGCCTGGGACTACGATTCGTACGAGTGCTCTTCCGCGTACCGGCACTCCGCCGGCCCTAATGACGCGTACAGCGACCTCGGGTTCCGGGTCGTGCTTGCCTCGGTTCTTGTCCCCTAGCCAAGTCAAGAAGCAGGAATCCACCGACAAAGGGCGGAGCGAAACCGAACTCGCGCATCCCACGATTGAAGTGAGGTTTCACCCAGTCCCAGGTCGACATAATCAGACACTTAGGGCCCCTTAGCGTTCCAGCTGGAATGCCAAGGGGCCCGATGCGTGCTGAAGGAACTCGGTTCCATGCCACCTAGCCGACGGTCACGAGGGGTTTTAGATGGAGAAGTCCTTGTGAGCCATCCACGGCAAGAACCCGTGAATAGCGACTGCTAACCTCGTCCGTCGCAAGGTAGCCCGCCTTGCGAGCCAGGGGCAGAAAGAAAGCGACTAGAAGAAAGACATAGAGTACGTAGTAGAATTCATCCCCGAAACTTCGTTGCTGGTGGATGACATAGTCCAGGCCCCCAAAAGATGTCGTAAGAAGCAGCCAGTTGGAAACCGCTGTCATAATGATGGCCGTTCCGATCCGGCCCCGGGTGTGGATGCGGGGAGCAACCATGTAAACAAGGATGGTGCCTGCAATCATGGCCGCTAGCAAACACATCCCGGCGCCCACTCATATGTCCCTGGTTCGAAAGACCAAACTTTCATACCTGCGATTGTCAGAAAGCCCCCGTGGACCAAACGCCAGCCAACCGAAGGGCGGCGGCCGAGGTTCCGGCAAATCGACGCTTCAAACCGTGTCAGATTACTTTCGCGAAAAGAACGTCCTGCCTCTTCCGCGTCTCCAAGTGATTTCACTGCTTCAACCTGCGCCGCTTCAGGGGAGGCACCTGCTTCGATAGCGGCCTCCAACGCCAAGTCGTAGTGATCGAACAACTCAGAGTATATGCGGTCCGCAGTTCATCGCACAGATCGTGCGTTGCGATCCTCAGCCACTGCTCAATGCTCTGGATCTTACCGGTATCGGGATCGTTCGTGCCCGCCCCCCATCGAGAATAAGACTGATTGCAGCGGAGAGCTCCGCCCACTCCTTGCGTTCCGTCTTGAGGGACCGGCGCCCTTCTTCGGTCAGGCGATAGCAACGCTTGACGCGCCCCTTCTCCTCGCACTCGACCGATTCGATCAACCCGCGGTTCTCCTGGGCGTGCAGCGCTGGATAGAGCGCGCCTTCTTTGAAATCCAGCAGTCCTTCCGATCGGGCCCGGATCCGCTGCGCTATGGCATAGCCGTGCAACGGCCCGCTTTGCAGGATCTTCAAAATCAGCAGGGGTAGAGTGCCTTTTAGGTTCATAGCAAGCTCATGGAGAGAGGGGCCGTGATCAGTCTATATCATATGCATCTATATTCGAGGTGTCAATGGACCGGTATCGCGCAAGCAGGCACCTTGGCAACACTACTTCCTGGACTGCCAAACCGATTGAATGCTAGGGTGGCGTTTCGCCCGGCCCCGGACCGACAATGCCTCGAACTAAAGCCCTGGAGTACGCAAATGCAACCATGGTTGGGATTGGTAATGGGCGGCGCAGGCTTGGCCGCATTGATTTGGACGACCTCGCGCAGGAATTTGGCCAAGCGTAGCCGCTCCTGGCCGCAGGCCGACGGCCTCATCCTCTCGTCCAGCATCGGCGCCTCGGGCGGGGGGAGCACCGAACACGGCAACGGGAATCGCACTTTCCATGCGGATGTGCAGTACGAATACGATGTGGCTGGCCGCAAGCATCGTGGAAATCGCATCTGCATTGGGGGCGAGTTGAACACGTCATTCCGAGGACGCGCCGAAGCGCGCTGCACGCAATACCCACCCGGCAAACCTGTCCGCGTACACTACGACCCGGCAAACCCCGACGTGGCGTGCTTGGAACCTGTGTGCGAAGTCGCGGTATTCACTTACTCCATTGGAGCAGCGTTTGTATTGATCGGAGGTTTGCTCTTCTACTTTGCAAAGTAAGCTGAGAGGAGAAGAGCCGACATCGACTTTGCACACTTCGGGCCCCTTGTGACGGGGATACGGTGTCAGGCACCGTATCCCCGCCCCGTATCCCCAGCGCGCTTTGGACTAACTTTTCAGCGCGCGGCCGACGATCTCGGAGGTGTTCTTCGAGAGGCCTTCGGTGGCGGCGATGCGTTCCAGTTGGGCGAAGACCATAACTTGACGGGCTTCGCCGTAGCGGCGGTAGCTGTTGAAAGCGCGCACGATTCCAGAAGCGATCTGAGGGTTGATCTTATCCAGCTCGAGCACGGCGTTGGCGACCAGGTCGTAGCCGGCGCCGTCGGCTTGATGGAATCCGGTGGGGTTGCCCATGGCGAAGGCGCCCAGGACCGAGCGCACCCGGTTGGGGTTCTTGATGGAGAAGTCCTTGTGGGCCATGAGGGCTTTGACGCGTTCCACAGCACCCGGCAAGCGGTTGCCTGCCTGCATCATGAACCACTTGTCCATGACCAGCGGGTCCTGGTTCCAGCGCTCATGGAACGCGGCCAGAGCCTGGTCGAACTCTTCGCCACCGACGGCGCCGAGGCAGCCGAGGGCGCCCTGCATATCGGTCATGTTGTCGGCGTTGTCGTACTGGGCCTTGGCGGCTTCGATATACATCTTGTTGCCGGAGCGCACCAGGTAGGCCAGGGCAGCGGTGTGCTCGCTTCGGCGCTGGATGTTGGCTTGATCCGCGCTGTAGGTGCCGGAGGGCTTGCTGGCATCGAAGAGGGCCTTAAACTGCACCTCTAGCGCCTCCGCGAGCTTGCGGAAGACGAAGCTGCGGGCTTCGAATAGGGCGTCGGGGTCGACGACCTCCATGCGCTGTTCCAAGATCGACTCCGCGGGCAAGGAGAGCATCAAACCGCGCATGGCGCCGTCCATCTCCTCATCGGCCAGGACGCCGGCCATGGCGTCCTTGAGTTCTTCCGGTAGCAGCAGGGTCTTGCCCTCGATCACGCGCCCGGTGAGCTCCAAAATCGTATCGCCAAACAGCTCCTGGGCCGCATCCCAGCGGCTGAAACTGTCCTTGTCGTGGGCCATCAGGAAGGAGAGTTCCTTGGCCGTGCGCGAGAGACGCATGTCCACCGGGGCGGAGAATCCGCGCAATAGTGACGGGCAGGGTTCGTTCTTCAAACCCAAGAAAACGAAGGTTTGCTGGAAGTTGGTGATTTCGAGCACGCGTTCGGTGCAAGCCTCGCCACCTTCTTCACCTTCCAAAACCAGCGGCATCTCGGAGCCGTCGGAATCGAGCAAAGCCATGCGAACCGGGATCAACATCGGCTCGAAAGTATCCATCTCCTGACCGCGCGGACAGTGCTGGCGGAAGGTCAATGTGAAGCGGCCTTTGTCCCCGTCCCAGGTGCGCTCAACTTCCAAAAGCGGGGTGCCCGCCTGGATGTACCAACGCTCGAACTGGTCCAGGTTCTTGCCCGAGGCATCCGCCATGGCCGCGCGGAAATCGTCACAGGTCACAGCCGAGCCGTCGTGGCGCTCGAAGTACAGATCCATGCCCTTGCGGAAGTTCGCGGCACCGATCAAGGTGTGGTACATGCGGATGACTTCGGAGCCCTTTGAGTACACCGTGGCGGTGTAGAAATTGTCCATTTCGATGTAGGACTCGGGGCGGATCGGGTGGGCCATGGGGCCCGCGTCCTCGCGGAACTGCGACATGCGCAAACCGGCCACATTCCCGATGCGGGTGACCGCGCGGGAGGTCATGTCCGAGGTGAATTCCTGGTCGCGGAATACGGTCAGGCCTTCCTTCAAGGTCAGTTGGAACCAGTCCTTGCAGGTGACGCGGTTGCCGGTCCAGTTGTGGAAATACTCGTGGGCGATAACGCCTTCAACTCCCTCATAGTCGCTATCCGTGGCCGTTTCGGGGCGCGCCAGCACGTACTTCGAGTTGAAGACATTGAGGCCCTTGTTCTCCATGGCGCCCATGTTGAAGTCACCGACCGCGACGATCATGTAGATGTCAAGGTCGTACTCTAGGCCGTAAACTTCCTCGTCCCACTTCATCGACTTCTGCAGGGAAACCAAGGCGTGGTCACAGGCTTCGATGTTCTGAGGCTCCACCCAGATCTCCAGCTCGACCTTGCGGCCGGACATGGTGGTGAACTCGCCCGAGTGCGCCTTCAGATTGCCCGCGACAAGGGCGAACAGGTAGCAAGGTTTCGGGAAAGGATCCTCCCAGCGCACCTGACGACGACCGTCGCCCAAGTCCTCGTCAGCGACCTTGTTGCCGTTGGATAGCAACACGGGGTACATGCTATTGTCCGCGTTGATGGTGGTCGAGAAGATCACCATCACGTCAGGGCGATCCAAGTACCAAGTGATGCAGCGGAAACCTTCCGCTTCGCATTGGGTGCAGAAGTTGCCGCTCGACTTGTACAGACCGTTCAACTTGAAGTTGGTCTCAGGATGGATTCGCACGCTGATCTCAAGCACGAACTCAGCGGGCAAGCCTTCGATCGTAAGCTGCTCGTCCGTTTCGGAAACCTGGGCGGTGGGCCACTCCTGGCCATCCACGCACACCTTCAAGGTCTCGATTTCCTGGCCATCCAAGACCAAAGGACGCGAGTGATCCCCGTTGCGCTTCATGGACATCTTGGAGTCCACCTGGGTGCCCTCCTCACCCAGATCAAAGACCAAATCCACCGTTGCGATGGTGTAGTCAGGGGCCTGGTAGTCTTTGCGGTACTTTGCTTGCGGTGCTGTTTCGGTGATCGTCATATTCCTGGTCCTCGAAGGCTTGGGGGCCCCAGGGTAGCGTCCACAGAATCGGGGTAAATGGGTGGCAGACCGTAACTTTGCAGTTTCACCCAGCCCTCCCCCTGATCGCCCCGGGGGACTGTCCCAAAACGAGGGCTCGACGCTTTCTCATTGTTCTTTGGAAAGTCCTTCTCGGCCCAAGCTCCCATTTCAGACCGCAAGTGACGCCGTATTCCACCCAAGACCACCGCAGAGCGCCTGACGCTGTACTGGTGGACGAATCCAAACCTGATTCGCTATTGTCGGGCGCCATGGAACCAAAGCAACCGAACACCAGCTTGCCGCGCCAGATACTGACCATCCTGGCCGTTCAAGACCTGCCCGCCTCCGTAAGCTTCTACACTCAACTGCTCGGCTGGAAACCAACGATCGAAGCGCCTGTGTTCGTGGAGCTAACCGGCCCAGGCAATCAAAAGATCGGCCTCTACCAGCGAGAAAGCTACGCGATCAATACCGGGCAAATGCCCGATCGACCCAGAGCTGGTCAAGCCGGTCCCACCGAGATCTACTTCCACTGCGATGACCTCGAAGCCCGCATGGAACAGGCACATGAGCTGGGAGCCCGCGAGCTTTCCCCCCTGGCCGACCGTCCCTGGGGCGACGAAGTCGCATACTTCGCAGATCCGGACGAGAATGTCATCGCTCTGTCACGGCCAAAGCCCTGAAATGGGCCGCGAACGGAGCAATCTCCATGGAATCGCAGCAATGTGATTTCGAGGGTGTTGGAGCATGGATCTCGGCACTATGCTGCTGCGCCTGAAACCGATTCAGAGACCAGCCGACCCCAGTTTGAACGCCATGCCTTCCCCCTCCAAAGCGAAGAAGCCCGCCCGCAAGAAAGCCGTCACCAAGAAGGCTACGCGCAAGCCCAAGGCCCCCGCCAACGCCACCTCCCTCGACGCGATTTTCCGTCCCCGATCCATTGCCGTCGTCGGTGCCAGCCGCCGGGAGAATCAGATCGGCCACCAGATCGTGCGCAACCTGATGGAGGGCGGATTCACCGGCCCCGTGTACCCCGTGAATCCCTCGGCATCGGTGGTGCACTCCACCCATTGCTTCCCCAAGGTGTCGGCCATCCCCGGCCCGGTCGACATGGCCCTGCTCGTGGTCCCCGCGCCCTACATCCTGAAAGCCGCAAAGGACTGCGGCAAGAAAGGCGTTAAAGGCCTGGTCTGCATCACCGCCGGTTTCTCGGAAATCGGCGGCGAAGGCGTCAAACGCCAGGACGACCTCATGAAGGTCTGCAAGCAATACGGCATGCGCCTCGTGGGTCCCAACTGCATGGGCGTGCTGAACACCGAGACCGGCTTCTCGATGAACGCCTCATTTGCGGACACACCCCCGATTCAAGGCAAGGCCGCATTCCTCTCCCAGTCGGGAGCGCTCGGCGCGGCCATCCTCGCCGACGCACGCGCCCTCGGCCTCGGCATCAGCATGTTCGCCAGCGTGGGCAACCGCGCCGACATCACCCCCCCCGACCTCCTGCAGTACTGGGAGCACGATCCCCACACCAAGCTGATCCTGATGTACTTGGAGGCCTTCGGCGAGCCCGAAAAGTTCCTCGAAACCGCGCGCCGCGTTTCCCGCAAAAAGCCCGTTCTCGTGGTCAAGTCCGGCCGTTCCAGCCGTGGAGCCCAAGCCGCCATCAGCCACACCGGCTCCCTAGCCGCCTCCGAAATGGCCGTGGACGCCCTACTCAACCAGTGCGGTGCAATGCGCGTTGATTCGATGAGTCAGCTCTTCGACCTGGCCAGCGCCGTGCAGCAAGACGTGCTGCCCACGGGCCCGCGCATCGCCATCGTAACCAACGCGGGCGGCCCCGCCATCCTGGCCACCGACGCCTGCGCCGCCTTCCGCTTGGAAATGGCCAACCTGAGCACCAAGACAACCAAAGCTCTCAAGAAATTCCTGCCCCCCGAAGCCTCGGTCGTAAACCCGGTCGACATGATCGCCAGCGCGGACGCCGAAGCCTTCGACAAAACCCTGGCCCTGATCTCCAAGGACCCGAACGTGGACATGGTGCTAGCCATCTTCGTCGCTCCCATCATGATCAACGCCGAATCGGTCGCACGCGTTTTCGCCAAGCACGGAAAAGCGATGGACAAACCCCTGGTCACCTGCCTGCCCGGCAAGTCCAAGGGCGACCCCGCCATCGACGTCTTGCACGACGCCAACGTGCCCAACTACCGCTTCCCCGAGGACGCCGCCCGCGTGCTCGCCGGCCTGCTAGAAATCAACAAGCTCCGCAACCGCCCCGAAGACAAAGCCCCAACCCTACACGTAAAAATGAAGAAGGCCCAAGCCGTCATCGCAGCAGCCAAAAAGGCCAAACGCAGCCTTCTCACCGTCAAGGATGTGCACGACCTGCTCGTCGCCTACGGCATCCCTGTCGTACCCGGCCGCCTGGTCACCAGCCGCGAAGAAGCCCTAAAAGGCGCCCGCCAACTCGGTTTCCCCCTGGTCGTCAAAGTCGAATCCCAAGACCTCTCCCACAAGTCCGACGCCGGCGGAGTCCTGCTCGACATCCGCTCCCGCGAGGAGCTGCTGGAGGCCTACGACACCCTCGAAGAGCGTTTTGCCGACGACCTCAAGGACATGAAGATCCTGCTGCAATCCCTGCGCGGCGGCGGCATCGAGACCTTCTTCGGAGTGGCGACCGACCCCGCCTTCGGTCGCATGATCGCCTTCGGCCTAGGCGGCATCCACGTCGAGATCCTCAAGGACATGGTCTTCCGCCTGCACCCGCTAACCCCCACCGACGCCCGCGAGATGGTCAACGGCCTCCGTGCGCAACAACTACTCGAGGGCGCCCGCGGCAAACCGCCGGTCGACAAGGAACACCTGATCGAGATCCTGCTGCGCCTCTCCCGCCTGCTAACCGATCATCCCGAAATCACCGAGCTAGACCTCAACCCCTACCTGGCCGGTTTCAAAGCCAGCGATTCCTGCGCGCTTGACATGCGGGCTGTGATTGGGGGTTAGGCTCCGGACAATACCGAACCCGGACGAAACTACACCTGGTTCGATACTGTCCGACTCGGTAACAGAACAGCCCATGGCATTGCGTTTCGCAATGCCATGGGCTGTTCTGGTGCTGGGCTAAACCGCCCTTCTCCGATTCACTATCCCAGGCTTTCGGCCACGTTTAGGGCGTGGTCTTTGACCTTGCGGTAGCCGTTTAGGACCGTGGAGTATCCCATGCTCAAGGTGGGGTCGACGCGGTTCTGGCTTAGGGATTCCAGGTGGTCGTTGCGCATGTTTTTGACCAGGTGGGTGATGGATTCACTATCTGAGACTGCGCGTGCCAGGTTGCTGGTCTTGCGGCTGTCGAAGCCGGCAGAGACCATGCGCACGTAGGTTGCGACCTTGTCGTGCAACTCGAGTAGGCCTTTCGTTTGCGCCTCAGAGAAGGAAAGCTCGTTCTCCTCCAGGCGCAGTTTGGCCTTTAGGATCATGCTGATGTAGTCGCTTAGGGACTCGTACTCGTCGGCGATGCGCAGCTGCCTGCGAGCTTCGAGGGTCGTCGCCATCGGAGTCTCGGCGCTGAGGATCTCGGTGAGGAAGTTGATGACTTCGGTTTGAACCGTGTCCATCACCGTCTCGCGATGCAAGGTCTTGCGAACAAGATCCTGATCGGCGGTTGGAGATGCGATGACTTCACGGGCCCAGGCCATCATCTTGTCCACGCCGGAGGCCATGTTGGATATTTCCTTACGGCTGTTGGCGATGGCCATCACCGGGGATTCGACCAAGCGAAAATCGAGCGTGGTCAGGTGGTGCACTTCGCGCCCTTCTTTCTTGGGGATGAGGCGCTCCAGGAAACGTGCGTAGGGCTTTAGGAAGCCCACAAACATCGTCGTGTTGATGACGTTGAACAACGTGTGCGTCGTTGCGATCGCGGCGGCGATGATCAACGCGTACTGGACACTCCCTTCCTCACTGAACCTGAACGAATCGGAGAGAATATCGACGCCCTCTGCACTCTTAACAAACAGGCCGCTGCCCAGCACTTTATTGACGACGTGCATGTAGGGTGTGAAGAGTGCCGTGATCCAGAATACGCCAAACAGGTTGAAGAACACGTGGGCGTAAGCGGCGCGCTTGGCGGTGGTGTTCGCGCCGATCGAGGCCAACCAGGCGGTAATCGTCGTTCCGATGTTCTCGCCTAAGACCAGGGCAGCGGCGGTTTCAAAAGGGATCGCGCCCGTTTGCGCGAGGCCGATCGTGATCGCCAGGGTTGCCGAGGAGCTCTGAACCAAGAAGGTCAGAACACATCCGACAGCAGCGCACTTGAGCACGCCAAAGTACCCACTCGTGGCATCGAAGTATTGGAATGCCTCCCGAAACTCCTGCAAATAGCGCATCGGCTTGAAGCCGTTCTTCATCAGCTCTAGGCCGAAGAAAACCATGCCCAGGCCCATCAAGGCCATGGCGAGCAGACGGACCCCATCGCGCTTCGAGAACAGGTAGAAGAACGCGCTCAGGCCAAGGGTCGGCAGGCCGTATTTGCCCACCTTCATGACCAGAATCCAACCCGTGAACGTCGTGCCAATGTTGGAGCCCATGATCACGCCGATGGCCTGGTGGAGGGCCATCAGACCACTATTCACAAAGCCAACGACCAGCACTGTGGTGATCGAGCTGGACTGAACAAACATCGTGACGCCGATTCCCACTCCCACGGCCTTAAAACGGTTGTCCGTGACGGCATTGATCATCTTACGCAGTCGGTTGCCCGCGATGCCTTGGATGCCGTCGGACATGTGCTTCATGCCGATCAGGAAGATTCCCAGGCCGCCGATGACCATGAACAGCATCTTCCAGAGATCGGGATGGTCTCGGCCTAGGGCCTTCTTGAGTTCCTTGGCTGCCGCAGAGGCCATGCGCGCGGCACGCTCTGAGCTAGCATCGTCCACCTTTGCAGCGTCGAAGGCGAGCACGGCCAGGCGCAGGTAGACCACATCGTCCTTGGCGTCCGTAGCCTTGTCGAAAGCCTCCATCCCCAGGCGGATCTTGGCCGCCGCATTGGGAGATCCGATTGCCTCCAGCTCATTCTCAAAACCCTCGCCATATTGCAGGGCTTCCGCGTGGGGGGATTCAGGGTCCAATACCTGCTCCTGCGTGCCTCCCAGAGCCACCGGCGAAAGGAGAAGGGCGAATACGGCAACGAGGGTGCGGAAGATCATGAACCAGGGGCAGCGGAGTAGCATCGGAGACCCAGAATATTTCAAGAGGGGGCTTTGTGTGCGGTCGTGATTGGGGTGGGCTTGCCAACTCCTTTCCAGGTGAGGCTAGGTGCGCTCATGATAAGCATATCTGGAAAAAAACACACCACCGATAGGTGCTAAGCTGAACGCGGTGCTCTTGCGCAAGGTCAGTTTGGAGGGGTGGCGATTTGGGGGTGGACTCCCGACCTATTTGTGGGGGTGGTGCTCGATCTACTGCGAGAAGCGCGCTTCAGCCAGTTGAAGGAGCTTCTTGCTCGGGTGGTAGACGGATTTGCGGCCCTGCTTGGTCTCGGCCAGGAGCCCCTGGTCACGGAGGGTCGTCAGATCCTTCCAGGCCGTGGGCTGGGTCACCCCATGGTGGTTTGCGTGGGTTTGGGCTTCGAAATGCCCTTCTCGGCCCCCAAAAACGTGGTCCAGGAGACGTAATTGGCGCACATTGAGGGACTTTGTGGCCCTGTTTTGCCCGATGAGCCAGCACTTGAGTTCGTGGCGCTGGCGATGGGACTCCGCCAGCCGCTGAATCTCCTGCTCGATGCAGGCCAGTTGATGGCGCAAGAAGTAAGTCGCGTCCCC
>JAAETM010000470.1 GCA_024228395.1 bacterium
ACGAATCCACCGCTTGCTTGAAGCGGGTTGCCGGGAGCCGGCGATTCGAATGTTAGTGGTGGTTGTGTGCCTGGCGCCTGGCGGTCAGTCCTGTTCCAAGCGGCATGCGTACTCGTGGCGAGAGTCTTGGGTGGCTCGGTCTAGGAGGGGGAGGCTGGTGGTGCAGCGTTCGTCGGGGGTAGCGGCGTACTTGGCACACCTCGGGTGGAAGGGGCAGCCGGTAGGCGGGTTGAGTGGGGAGGGCATGTCGCCGGTTAGCACGATGCGTTCGCGCGTGGCTTCGGTCTCCGGGTTGGGTTCGGGGATGGCGGAGAGTAGGGCTTTGGTGTAGGGGTGGCGGGGGCCCGAGAAGAGCTCGTCGCGGTCGCCGATTTCTACTATGCGGCCCAGGTACATGACTGCGATGCGGGTGCAGAGGTGGCGGCCTACGGCTAGGTCGTGGGCGATGAAGAGGTAGCTTAGGCCGAAGCGTTCTTTGAGTTCGCCGAGTAGGTTTAGGACTTGGGCTTGGATGGAAACGTCTAGGGCGGAGACGGGTTCGTCGCAGACTATGAGTTCGGGTTCTAGGGCTAGGGCGCGGGCGATGCCGATGCGTTGGCGCCACGCTTCGGAGAACTCGTGGGGGTAGCGGTAGATGTGGCGGGGGCCAGAGGCCATACGGCTTCTAGTAAGGCCATGGCGTGCATTTTGCGCTCGCGGGGTTTGCCGATTTTGTGGATGGTTAGGGGTTCGGCGAGGATGGAAGCGACTGTTTGGCGGGGAGAGGTTTGTTAGTTCCTGGCCGTAATGGAGGTCGATGCAACACCGAACCAAGCACATTTATCCATGCTTCGGAAGACGGCCAAGTGTGCAAAAATCACCTGGTTCGGACTTTTACGATCACTCTTCCTCAAGGGTCCTTAGCAACTCGCGTGCGGCCTTGCTGACTTCTGCTTGGTCAGAATTGGCAGCAATTTTCAATTGCGGAGATGCGGGCCGAGCCCAATCACCAAAGCCTGTGATGGCTTTGATCGCGGAGGAAGCCAAATGGATTCGTGCAGGGAGTTTCATGGTGTTCAGGGCTGCTGCGGGGACCCCATAGACCCTGGGTTCAAGGAAAGCTTCACATGTAGGCGGGGAAGGTGACAAAACCCATGCGAGGGCTGGTATGGAAGCGGTGCCGGCTTGGCTGGAGTTTAGCAAAGCCTCGCATATGGTAAGTCGCACCGTTTCGTCGGTGCTGAAGACTAGGTCGTCCGCTAGGCCCGCTGCTGCGTTGCTCATACCTCCTTGGCGTGCAACGTATGCTGAGAGTCGGTCCTTGTGGCTCGACGTGTTCATCCCTGCAACAAGGGTGGCACCTTGGTACGCAGGGCCCATTGACAGTTCACGCGTTTGCATGAATTTCAAGCTGGCAAGCTGGGCAAGTGTGTTGGGTCCTACAGCCTTTTCCCAGGCTGCAATGGTCCGAGGATCTTCTGGGGCAATCTCGTGAATCGCTCGCAGGCTCATCATGCGTAGGTACTTTGACTCGCTCGAGCACTGGCGTATGAGGATGGGCAGGGTCGGCAATGCGTCGGATCCCATGCGAAACAGACTGGTTGCACAAGCGGTTTTCAGACTGTCATCCTTGCTTCGCTTCAGAACCCCAGATAAAAATGTCAGGACCTTGCTGTCTCCTGACGCAATGTAGCCAAGGGTCTCGATGGCCAGAAACGGGTTTACGCTTTCGGTCTCATCGCGCAATGCCTTCATCAGTGTGCTTGCGTGTTCTGCCGCCAATTTTCCGAAAGGGCGAAGCGCAACCACGGCATCGCTATTGTGTGGAATCTCGCCTGCAATAGCCTCCAGGTGCTCGGGAGTGGTCTGGCCTGCCAAGGCCAGGGCCCATGCGGCGTTCACCCTGAGATCGGGCTTCTTGGATTCCAGCAGGGGCGTCAGTAGCTCCGGTCTCATTGTAGCCGGATTACCCAAGATGCTCCACAGGAGCGATACCGCGTTCAGCATGTCCGGTGAATCGAGCAACTGCTTAGCAAAGGCGTTTTGTCCCGTATTCCCAAGGGATCGCAGCGCGTCTTCCACAGAGCGTAGGATCGGACCTCCAGGCTTTTCTTTGAAGTCACGCAGCATGGCTTCCCGTTCTTTTCTTGATCGATTCCAACGCGTATCCCCTTCTGGCCCCTTTGCTTCTGGAGCCGGGAGTTGAGTCTTCAGGATCATTGCACACGCCTTGGCCCGAAGAGGCTCGGAGCAGTTTCCGATGGCCTTGATCGCGGCGCCTTGCACCCATAGGTCCTCATGGGTGAGGAAAACTTCGAGTTTGGATAGTTCATCCTGAGAGTCCGGTGAGAACTGTCCAATGGTGAAAAGAGCGGCTTCCGACTGGAAGTATTTCGCCCGGTCATCGCTCACCAATCCGCGCAACTTGGGGCGCAGAAGATTCTTGTTTCTGCTCATTCGCGCGCAGAGAAGTGCTGCTCGCGATACGACCCAGGGTTCTGATCGGTCCAGCGCTGCCACCACATATGCGGACACTCCCTCTTGCCAGTCTATGCTGGCTTGCAATACTTGAGCAGCGCCCAAGGCCAACTGGCTGTCTGCGTCCTCAATCAAGGTTGCGATTTGCAGTGTGTGCTGCTTCGTGACCCCGCCGCGTCTCGCCAATACTTTGGCAGCTTGAGCCCGGATGCCGGAATCAATGCTAGTGCCAATAAGCACCTCTAGCAGTTCCGTGCGCGAGACCTCTGGGCTCTGCAGTACTAGGCTACGGGTGCTGTGATCCTTAATCGCACTTGCCTGGGGCGCAAGCACATCGGACAGGTCGCCGTCTGCACGTAGCAAGGCCCAGGATAGTGAATAGTGGCTGACTCCTTTCGTCTCCAATGCATTCCGGAGGAGGCTTGTCCAGGGCGCACCCTTCAATCCGCGGCGCACCACCTCAGAGGCGGCGCTCTCTACCACCTTGGGATTCGAGGATCTCAGCAGAGCTTGCAAGGTGCCTAAGTCCTTTGAGTGGTCATGGCGCGAGAGGATGGCACTGCTCCAGCGCTGCACAAAGGGATCATCCGATTTCAGACCTTGCCGAACTTGGCTGCTCATATCCCTCTTTGCAAGGCACAGGGCCCAACCCAATCGCGAGGCGATATAACTATCCTTTTTGGTCTTGAGGAATCTTCGCGCGGTCAATTTGCCCGTACCCGCATCGCTCATGAGCAGCCAGGCCAGCGCGTGCACGGCTTTTGTTCTGCGGTCCTCGGACCTCAGTTTCTTAAGCAACGATTTCTCAGCGGGTACTCCCAAGTGTGTGAGCAAGTAGGGGATCTGCCGTTGAACAAAGGGATCATTGTCTTCAAGCGCATTGACGAGTTTGGTAACGGCCTTCTTATCCTGTGCCAGGTAGCTATCGAGAATTGGCTCAATCTCTTCGGGCTGTGCACTCCCGCAGGCCTGCATTAGGTTGTCGAAGGCTATGTCCGTGCTGGCAATTGGTCTGAATGCAGGCACGAGGGCAAGGAAGAGTATCGCGGCAAGAAAAGGCATGTCGGAGACTAGCACAATCAGAAGTAATAGAGACGGGATACCGTAGGTAGAGAGCCAGGCACGAGTTAACCACTAGCTTGAGACGGGTGCCGGGAGCCTGCGATGCGGGTGCTAGCGGTGGATGCGAGCCAGGCACCTGGCGGTCAGTCCCGTTCCAAGTGGCAGGCGTACTCGTGGCGAGAGTCTTGGGTGGCTCGGTCTAGGAGGGGGAGGCTGGTGGTGCAGCGTGTGTCCGGGTTCGCGGCGTACTTGGCGCAGCGGGGGTGGAAGGGACAGCCGGTGGGGGGATTTAGGGGGGAGGGGACGTCGCCGGTTAGGACTATGCGTTCGCGCGTGGCCTCGGTCTCCGGGTTGGGTTCGGGGATGGCGGAGAGTAGGGCTTTGGTGTAGGGGGGGCGGGGATTGTTGAAGAGTTCGTCGCGGTCGGCGATTTCTACTATTCGGCCTAGGTACATGACTGCAATGCGGGTGCAGAGGTGGCGCACGACGGCTAGGTCGTGGGCGATGAACAGGTAGCTTAGGCCGAAGCGTTCTTTTAGTTCGCAGAGTAGGTTTAGGACTTGGGCATGGATCGAGACGTCTAGGGCGGAGACGGGTTCGTCGCAGACTATGAGTTCGGGCTCTAGGGCTAGGGCGCGGGCGATGCCGATGCGTTGGCGTTGGCCTCCGGAGAATTCGTGGGGGTAGCGATAGATGTGGCGGGGACCAGAGGCCATACGGCTTCGAGTAGGGCCATGGCGTGCATCTTGCGCTCGCGGGGGCGGCCGATTTTGTGAATCTTTAGGGGCTCGGCTAGGATGGAGGCGACGGTTTGGCGGGGGTCCAGGGAGGCGTAGGGGTCCTGGAAGATCATTGGCTGATTGGGGACCTGGAGAAAAGTGACTGACGCGGTATTCGAGGTATTCCGTGGTTGCTAACTCGCTATCCGCATGTCCCGGCGAAGAAATGTCGTAGAATTTTGGCAACGCCTGGGGGGGCGTGGGGACCCCTTTGTGACCGTGAAACACCCTATCTCCAAACTCAGCCACGAAGACCTGCAGGGCCATATGGCTTGGCTGCGTTCTTTTGCTGGCGCACTTGTTCGGGATTCCAACGAAGCGGACGACCTGGTTCAGGACGCCTTTGTAGTACTCGCCAGGACCTCTTCCCGGGTTGGCGATGTACGTGGATTTCTGGTTGGGACCGTGCGCTTCTTGTCTGCAAAAAGGCAGCGGTCCGAGGCTCGGCGTAGGGGCCGGGAGAGTAAGGTCGCCGAGGCCCGGTGCCTAGAAGTGGCTTCTCCTAGCGATGCATTGGAGCGCATGGACATCATGCTCATCGTGCTCGAGGAGGTCCGCGAGTTGCCCGGCGCCCAGGCCCGAGCGATCGGGATGCGTTACTTGGATGGCAGCAAAACCGGCGAGATTGCAAAGCGTGAGGGGATTGCTCCACAGACGGTGCGGGCCAATTTGTCACGGGGACTTGAGTCCCTGCGCGAACGGCTTGACCGGCGCTTTGGTTCCCGAGATGTGTGGAGCGCGGTCCTTGTTCCCTGGGCAATGCCGATTCCGATCGGTGGAACTCCCTTGGGGGGCGAGTCTCAAGTTCCTGCAGCCGCGTCAAAGACAGCAGCAACCCAAGCCGCTGCCACCGGCGCAGCACTTGCCACTGGAGCCACACTCGTGACCCTGAAAACCACATCCCTTATTCTCGTATCCGTCGCTTGCCTTGCTATTTGGGCTTCCACGCGTAGCCCAGCGAAGAGCCAAGGGCTCAGCGATCTAAAGCCGATAGTGAATGCCACCGGAGCGGCGCTCGTGTCCCCAGCAACAACCGAATCCTCATTACTTGTGCTACCTGAGAGTGAATCTCGCATGGCGGCCAGCCTCTCCGTGCCTGAAAGCGCAGAGGGAGATGCGCTCGACGGAATTCAGTTCTTTGTTTACGACATAGACGGCAACGCTATTGCAAACGCCCAGCTCCAAACTACCAACTCTGCTGGCGTCGTCTTCTCCAGTTTGGGCGAGACCGACGCGAATGGGTTGCTAGTAGCCAATGCTCCGCTCGGGGAACTGGTTCTGGCCCGCAAGGAGGGACTTGCTGCGACCCGAGTCTGGCGGTCGGAGTTCGGCTGGCCCGAGGTGACGAGGATTGCTATGGAACGTGACCGGGTTCTCCGTGGAGTTGTCCTCGGATACGGCGACTCGGCATCACCGGTTGAGCAAGGTGTGCGCGTGGCAGTAGTCGAAATGGACATGCCATTCACCATGAGTCAGTTTCGCGCGCAACTCAGCGCCAAAGATCCGGTCATTCCACTGACCACAACGGCATCCGACGGTACTTTCAAGCTAGCGGGACTGCGCGTTGGAAAGCGCTACAAGGTCTACGCCGGTGGGCGCGGTTGGGCGACTCAACGCTTGGATCAGGTCGTTGACGAATTCACTGACAATGTCGAAGTGCCCGTGTGGCGGCTCTTAGGGGTTCAGGTATTGCTACAAGACGAGCAGGGTCAGCCTCTTGCAGTCGACCAGCGCCTTCAGGGCCGGCAGCGCCCGCAGTGGTGGGTCTCCGGCGAGGGCGTATCCGGGCTCGCGAGCTCATCAAAGTCCGTAGCACTCGCCGGTGTCTCAGCACAGCACGCTTCCAGAATGGGCTCACATGATGTGCTGATGCTCTTTACGGGCATGAAGCCAGGGGTGAAACAAGTAGGACCCATTCGGTATGCCGGACGAATACCCACCTATGGAGACTTCGAGGCCGAGGTGTACGCCGAGGTGATTGACGGTGAGATCCCAAAGCAGGTTGTGGAGGTTCCCGATCCCATTATCGAACGAGCTGACGTGAAGCTCTCCGTCGATTGGCCAGAGGGACTCTATACTCCCGAATTCTCTCTGCCCGTCGCCCGTGTGGTCTTCCACGATCCTAGTGCAGGAACCACCCTTGAAGTCGCCCTATTCTCTCAGAGTGACTTTAGCTCCACACTAAAAGGCCTGCCCAGAGCGAAACTCGATGTTGACATAATCATTGAGGTGTCCGGCCTTAAATACTCGCTTTGGCGTGAGGCTCTAGTCGTCGATACAGACAGCGATGAGCCCCAAATCGTGCACTTCGACCTTCGAGATCTGCCAACTGTCGAGTTCGACCTAGGTACGGATTACCGGACCTACCACGGGCCGCTGATGTATGAACTTACAACCGTGAGGGGCTCGAAAACCACTGCATCACCTATCCAACGAATGCAGCACCCTCCATACCGGATTGCAGGTCTGCAACCGGGCGCCAACTACAACGTCGAAATGTTCTGGCCTTTCCAAGAGGATGTGGCTGCGGAGTTCCGTTTGCCGGAATTAGTGCCGCCCGGCGGAGCGCTGCATCGTGTTGCTGTGAAGGCCCGTTAGGTAAGGAGCCTGGCGGTTAGTCCCGTTCCAAGTGGCACGCGTACTCGTGGCGAGACTCTTGGGAGGCTGCATCCAGGATCGGGAGGCTGGTGGTGCAGCGGTCGTCCGGGTTCGCGGCGTACTTGGCGCAGCGGGGGTGGAAGGGGCAGCCGGTGGGGGGATTTAGGGGGGAGGGGACGTCGCCGGTTAGGACGATGCGTTCGCGGGTGGCTTCGGTCTCCGGGTTGGGTTCGGGGATGGCGGAGAGTAGGGCTTTTGTGTACGGGTGGCGGGGGTTGTTGAATAGCTCGTCGCGGTCGGCGATTTCTACTATGCGGCCCAGGTACATGACTGCTATGCGGGTGCATAGGTGGCGCACTACTGCCAGGTCGTGGGCGATGAACAGGTAGCTTAGGCCGAAGCGTTCTTTTAGTTCGCCGAGCAGGTTTAGGACTTGGGCTCGGATCGAGACGTCTAGGGCGGAGCCGGGCTCGCCGCCGGCTAGCAGTTCGGGGTCTGGAGCAAGCGCGCGGGCGATGCCGGTGCGGTGGCGCCACGCTCCGGGGGCCC
>JAAETM010000471.1 GCA_024228395.1 bacterium
CGCGCCGGACTCGGGGGGGAGGATGGGATGGGTTGGCGAGTGGGCTCACCCATTACAGACCGGGTGTGGCTCCGTGGGTGGCAGGTGGGTTGGACAATTTTGGAAGAGAGGCGGGGGGGAGGTCACATGGGGCATTATTCCAAATCGGCTGACCAGACCGACATCAAAGCCATCTTCACCGCGCTCGCCAAGTGCCGACTTCGGCGACGTGGTCGTGCACGTCCTGCAACCCGAAGCCCGCGAGTTCTACGGCCTGGACGAGCTCTACGCCGAGTGCGAAATCGTGGATTGGGAGAAAGTAGACTTCCCCGAACTGCCCGCCGAAAAGGTCTAACCCCCTTCCCTCCCCCCGGCAAAACCGCCGCAGCTCCCGCGCCCCCAATGGGCCCGGGACCTGCGGCGGCGCCATTTAACCACAGCCCGGAGCCTGACACGCATGTGCCGCCTGCATCCGAACCATCGGCCCCCGCCCCCCCCAAGCAAGCGGCGGTTGCGTGCCTAACTCCGTACCTACGCAGCCGAGTCGAGGTTTTCGCGCACGATCTTGGGGTGCCGGGCAGCGATACGAAGGAGCGCTAGAGCCGGCCCTTCCGGCTTGCGTCGATCCTGCTCCCAGTTGCGCAGCGTATGAACGCTGATGCCCAGTTCTCTCACACACACAAGGCGACCTAAGAGTGTGTCGGACATTCATCAACACGCACAACTCAAGGATACGACCGCACCAATCGCTCTGTGAAGCGCAACTTGGTGGAGCGAATAAGGGTTGAATTCGATTAACTCCAACTGTGGCGCCCCCCAATAGGGTATCCCCCCGTGAACGGGTACAGGGGGGGGCGCAATGCCCTAAAACTTGTCGGTCTTCTTCCCTATGCCGCGGGCGGCCAAGTAGCCAAAGAACTCCCCCTCGAAGCCCTCTTGGATGGAAAGGTCAACGGCGCTGACAAACTCCTCCAGTTCTGGATAGTTGCCAGAGTCGAATGTCAGATAAACCTGCCAGTTGCCATCCGGGGAGATGTCGGTTGTTCTGAACCAATATGAACCCTTCGGGGTGTCCGCCCCTGGCGGGGTCGCGCGCACACGTGTTTTGGATGGGCGGTGGGTTCTGTCGTAGGATCCAGATTCCCAATATGTGGCCAGGGCTTTGGACATCAACAGGGCTATGTGGTCCCGCTCCAGAGCCGCTAGTTCAGAATAGGTCTCAGCAATCTCATTTAGACGGGCGAGGTCCTCCTTGTTTGGCCTGGATACACCTTGAGCTATGTTTTCGTCTAGCCAATCCAGAGTTATCCCCTTGCTTAGGTTGAGCTCAATGGGCTCCCAGAATTTGTTTGTGAGCGAGACGGTGAGCAAGCCCTCTTCTATGCCGCTTAGATCGCCGTCCGTCGGGGCAAAGGAGTCCTTGAGCCCGGCCTTGGTCACAGCCCAGCTCTTCTCGATCTGGGCTGGCGTCACGGCGTCATCGGTGCGCACCGGTTGATCGTGGAGCGCTTTCCTTTCGTGGTCGCCTCCCAGCTCTACAAGTTTCGCGAAAGAATCTCCCGTGTGCTCACTGTCGTGTGACACTGTTTCTTTCGCGCCATGGGGGCTGGTCACTGGTTGTGCTGTCCAATAAACCACCATGCCTAATAG
>JAAETM010000472.1 GCA_024228395.1 bacterium
GCAACGCATCTCGGAGCTGGATCAAGAGGAGTATGACGCGCGCGTGGAAGCCCTCAAGGCGGAAGCCCAATCGGGGGTGGACGAACGACTCTTGCGCGTGGAACTAACGGAACCGGCCAAGACACACCTGAGTCGCAAGTCTTCATCCGAAGCGATTCGAGAAACCGTGGAGCACCTGCAGCCGGATGTGTTGATCATGGGGTCGCTATCCAAGGCGGGTCGTCCCGGATTTCAGATGGGCGAAACCGCGGAGCGTGTGTTTGGAGATCTGGAATGTTCCGTGTTGTCAATGAAGCCGGATGACTTTGATTGTTTGATGGATTGAGGGTCCTTCCGGGGGAATGATCCGCCGGCTCCACAGATCCTTTGGGTCCGGCACTGGAGGAGGGGAGGTATTCCTTGTTCCTCACGCTGCTGAAGGATGGGAGGCATTCTCACTTCTCCCCTCCGTTCCATTTCTCGAAAGCGTCCGCCAATGGACCCCGCGCCCTGTTCGAACGATTCGGAGAAACTATCCGGAAGTCATGAGCCACAGACTCTCCTTTCCCATCTAGCTGAAGCGTCCTCCTGGCTTCGCCATGGGGACACTTCAAGCAGGTGGAAGGATAGCCTGCGGCACCTGCTATCTTCTGGCGGGGGAACGCGTCCCATGCCTTCCTCGGGTGTGGGGCCGTCATTGACGGGTATGCTACAGTGAATCTTTGATTCTTTCCCTCGTTGTGACTTCATGGGCATCCTCAGCGCATTCTTGTTCCTTCTGTTCGCCATACCAACACAGGGTCCGCAGCAACAGGACACCCAAACGCATCCCGTTCGGATCGTTGCCAACAGTCATGTTCCGAATGCGGAGGTCGAAGTGCTCTACGTGCCATCTCCACCGGAAGGTCTTTCCCTCGGGGAATGGGAGCGGCGGGTCGCCGCAGCCACGCCGATCCGCACAACGATTCCCCGCGGGGTCGAAAGCACCATTCAACTTCCGGCTGGGGATTGGTTGCTTTGGACGCGGACGGAAATCTGCAAGCCCAGTCCCAAGCGCTTGATTCGCATGCCCAGGTCGAAGCCGGAGTTTGCTGTTCGATTTTGGTTGCCCGATGATCCCGGTGTGCGAGGCCAGGTGGTCGACGCCAACGGCAAGGGCATCCCCGATGCCAGCGTGCGAATCTTCCGTTGGGACTCAGAAGCCTTCGCAGTCACCGAGCTGGGGGGCGTTTTCGATTTTCCCGGGGCCCAGTTGGGCAAGCACTGTATTTCAGTGGAGGCCAAGGGTTATGCGCCGATCGATTCTCAGATCATTGAGGTTCCCAGGTGGGGCGGTTTGTCGGGTATTCGATTGTCGATGCAGGTGGAATCACCAGAAGAACCAAAGCTGGTTTCCGTCTTGAACCCGATCCATGTGCGGGGTGTGTACAAGGGGCTTTGTTTCGAGGGTGAGGTGACCACCAGTCACTCAATTCAGGTGGAAAGCCACACGGCCTACTGGGGTTTGAGGTTTCGCTACATCGGTGAGCAGCCCTGGAGCTTGGAAGCCAAAGAGATAAGTGCATCGCCGTATGTTCCTGTGAACATGGATGGTTCTTTTGAAACCACACTTGGGCGGCCCGGGAACTATATCGTGGACCTAGCTTTGAGAATGGATTCACCGCCGTGCAGTCATTCTTCTGTTTTGTCCGCGCGTCCAGATTCATTCCTGGACGGTGAGAATGCTTTCGTGAGCGGGCACCCCAGGACTTTTTGGCTATCCTACGGACCGCCTCGCCTCATTCGCATTCCGAACCAACCTGAAGTGGCCCTGGAGTTGGAAGAGCCGAAGGGCGGCATTTGTCTGTCGGTGTTGGATGACGAAGGAAAGCCAGTGGTTTCTAGTCAAGTGCGTGACGAGAAACGTTCCGGAATTGGCCGAAGGGGACGTTACTTGCGGTTGTGCTCGAACCTTCCGTTGAGCCAACCCAAAGCGATCCGACGATTGGCAGACGGGACGCTTGGGGTCGATGGGTTGGCGCCGGGGCCGTACACCTTGTCGGGAAGTTACACCAGCTCCCATGATGGAGGCATCTATCGTGAGTGGGTCTTGCCTGAGCCTGTTCAAGTTGAGGTGGGGGTGTCCACTGTGGATGTGGAAGTGACCCTTGTGCGGGCGACCGACATTCGCGGGGTTGTGCTCAATCCGTCCCTCTCACTGCGGCGGGAGTCTGGGCAATCGCTGGCTGTTTACGCTTGGATGGACCGGGAGAGGACCGAGCTCCTGGGGCACTGCCGCTTGGTGGGGGACCCGGAATTCGAGATTGCTTCTATGGTCAAGTCGCCCTTGTTCTTGAGCGTGGAAGCGTTTCCCAGCGGGAGTGGTTTTTGCGGGCCGGCCTTGGAGGTTTCGGAACTGAACATGGGGGCCGCCGGTTACGAACTCTCAGTCCCGTAGGGCGAGATCCCGTTTGCTCGATCCCCAAAAAGGGATGGCAGGTGCCGCACACTCTCCATCCTTTGCTATGTTAGAGAAACGCTCTCCCCTTTGACTTGTTTGTTCTTGTCTCGAGTATCGCCCATGTCCCATTCCATTTGGCTTGTTTGGATCCTCTTTTTCTTTGGCCAGGAGCCCGCGGCTGCTTGGAGCCAGGCTGAATCGGAATCCCATGCTGTTCAAGTCTTAGTCAAGAGCGATCAAGCGGACTTGGAGGCAAGGATTGTTTGCGTACGAGCCCCGGCGAAGGGGCAAGCCGCCGTCGATTGTATGCGCGAGCTTGAAGCCGCAGAACACCTTCGCTTCCCGATCAATGTGGGAGAGCAAAGCAGCGTGCACCTGCCCAGGGGCGAATGGTGGGTGTGGGCGGAAGGCGAGCACTGCAAACCGAGTCGCAAACTGGTGGTGCGCATGCCGCGGTCGAAGCCGGAGTTTGTTTTGAAGTTTCTCTTGGAGCGGCATGTGGGCGTATCAGGTCGGGTCGTGTGCAGAGGTTCCTACGACGGCACAAACCCGGTGTTTGACTTCTCCAGTGCGTCTGTCACCCTGAGGCGTTGGGACAAAGTCCTAAGGGTCGACGTGGGATATGGCAGTTCGTTCTTCCTTTTTCCTCGGGTAGAGCCTGGGACCTATTCTGTCTCGGCAAGTTCCAGAGGTTACCAATTCGTGTCGAGCCCCAAGTTGGTGGTGCCGGAGGGCTCTGGAGTGTCTGGTTTGCTTCTTGAGATGGAATGGAATCCCGACACCGTGGATGGGGGGGCAATGGCGGCAATGGCTGAGCGCCAGAAGGCTGGAGATGTGGCTGTGGAAGGAGTACTGCATGTGTCCGCCGAACCAATGGAGCGTGGGGAGGTGGCGGACTTATACAACCTATCATCCGGGTTCGAAGGCATGTCCCTGCGGTTTGATTGCTTTCGGGCAGAGCCTGCCCAAAGCCGTTACTTGTCCAGGCACAAGTTCTGGAGAGATCGCACGACGGTTGACTGGGATGAGGCTGGATCATTTTCAGCCGAGTTGCCCAGGCCGGGTCGCTACTTGGTGCGCCGCCTTCGCAAGATGACTGGGGGTGGGAGCCCAGGCTTCAGGGTTGATCACTACTACAAGTGGAATTACGGAGTCGGCTCCCCTTGGGTCGTTGAGATCCCAGCGGACCCCGTCAACCCGGTGAGCTGGATCACGCCCACGGGTGAAATCCATGCGACCCTATTGGATGGCGAGGGGCAAGTCTTGCATCCGAGCCAATCTTGGGAGCGGACCGGGCATCTGCGGATCTTGGGCAAGGAGGATTGGTCGGAGCCCGTGTCTCCTACGCCTACTTGGAATGGAAAGCTGGTGTTCGAGGGCCTCCCGCCAGGGTCCTATACGCTTTCGGGCGTGCAGGAAGTCATGGGGGCGATTGGGGCAGAGACGGCGCTGTACGCGCCCCCAGTTCCTACTGTGATCGAAGTGGGCGAGGGGCGTGTGGATCTGAATGTGACCGTGATCCCCGCGACAATCCTGAAGGGTAAGGTCGTCAACCCATCGGGATCGTTGAATGGGTTGGAGCATCCCCGGCTGGGCGTGTACGCGTGGGAGGACTCGCAGCGCACGAAGTTGCTGGGGTCCACGGCTTTGAAATGGAATTCAGCAGACTTTGTGTTTCATGGCGGGCTGCCGAAGAAAGCTGTGTACTTGAGTGTGGAGTCCTATCCGCACGAAGGCGGGTTCCGAGGCCCGGTTGGATTGGTGGATCTGGGCGATGGCACCCCGGGCGGGTTTGAGTTGCTTGTGCCCTAGCAGGAGGATTCACAGGCTTGCCGCCTGGGGAACAATCTAGCCGGCCCAATCCTTCCTACTCGTAGGGGCGGAGTCGCCCCCTGCTACTCCCGGCCGCAGTTGTTCTCCAGCGTGTTGGGCGTGGTGATTCCCAACATGCGGCGGGTGGCTAACATCTTCTCCACCGCCTCGGGGGGCAGGGGGGAGAGGCCGCCGCGGGCACAGTGGGCTAGCCACAGAATGCGCGCCGTGTGCTCGAGCATGTCGAGCTTCTTGTAGGCGTCCATCAGGTTGCTGCCGAGCGTGACCGAGCCGTGGTTCTTCATGATCACCGTGTCGGAGCAGCGGATGATCTCGCGGATTGTTTCGGGCAATTCCGGCGTGCCCGGAGTCCCGAGCGGCGCCGTGGGAATGCCACCGATCGACACGATGACCTCGGGGATGATCGGCATTTGCAGGTCGATATCCGCCACTGTCAAAGCCACCGCGTGGGGCGGGTGGGCGTGCACGATGGCCTGGATGTCGGGGCGTTCCTGGTAGGCGACCAGGTGGATGCCCGTTTCGGAGGAGGCCTTGGGGCCATCATCCAGGGGGCGCCCTTCGGGGTCGAGGTGGGCCAGTTGAGCGGGCTGCAGAAAGCCCTTCATGGCGCCGGTGGGCGTGATCAAGATCGTGCCGTCGGACAGCTTGGCCGACAGGTTGCCATCGGCGGCCGCCACCGTGCCGCGCTCATAACAAAGGGCGCCGATGCGGCACAAACTCTGCCGCAGTCGGGTCTCTTCTTCGCTCCAGTTGGCTTGCTGCATGATTACGCCAGATGGTCGTACACGTTCTTGCCGTGCAGGGAAACGGAGTCCACAAAACCCAGGATGACCGTGCGGATGCCCGCGTCGGGATCGCCCAGGACCTGGCGCGCCGAGCCACCTTCGTCGACCACCAGCACCCGATCACCAACCCCGGCGCCGATCGAGTCGATGGCGATTTTGGTCTTGCCCTTGGCCTCGCCCTCGGGCGTGACCGGTCGCACCATCAAGTGCGTGCGCCCCTTGAGTTCCGGCACGGAAATGGGGGAGACGACGGTGCCGATCACCTCTGCGAGAAACATCAGACGCCCTCCTCGGCCAGATCCAACTCGCCAGCTTGAGCCTGGCTCACGTAACCCACGATGGTGGCATCCACGGGCACAAAGGTCTCATCGGGCAAGGCCACAGCCGCCTCGCGACCGTCCACGAACTCGACCAGGTCGCCCGGGCCGCTATCGATGGCCGCACAAGCTACCTGTTGGGTACCCATCGGCTCGCCCCTTTCGTCGAGTGGTTGAATCCACTGTAGGCGCACGCCCTCTAGGCCCGGCGAAATCACCGTGGCCACCAAACGTCCTGTCACCCGGGCCAAGTACATATCAGCCTTCGCTCCACTTCTGGAAGACGTCGGTGCCTTCCATGTCCCAGGAGTCCACGATGGCCATGACGACCGCATCGCAGGGGCGATCCTTGGTGATTTCCGTCTGGCGCGCGCTGGAGCCCGCGGCGTACAGCACGATGTCCCCGGTTCCCGCGCCCACCGAATCCACGGCGATCACGTATTGGTCCAGGGATTCGTTCTTATGGTTGTGAATCTGCAGCACGAGCAACTTGGTGTTCGCGAGCTTTTCATCCTTTTGGGTAGCGACGACGCTACCGACAACTTTGGCGATCAGCATGCTTGGTGAGTCGGGGGAGAGGGGTGTTCTATTTGGCGTCGGCGCTCAGCCAACATTCGAATTCGGTGGTGGGCAGTTGCTCGACCATGAAACGTCGGCGCAGTTCCCGGTGCACGTTCTGGGACATGACCTCCCAGGTGGGAGCTGCGATGCGTGCGCCGAAGCCGAGCAGCACGACACCCCCTTGGACCCGCAGGGGACCGATGATCATATTCTGCAGCGGGCCCGGCGTGGCGTCGAGCGTGTCGCTGACCGCCTTGCGAATGGCTGGATCCACGCCAGCCGTGCGCCTGCGTACCCAGCCGATCAGGCCTCTTGAAGCCCGCGCATTGACATCGTCGGTGCGGACCCCTGCGATGCGCTTGAGGGCTTCCACATCCTTGATGTCCTTGCGAAGTTCCTCGATTAGGTTCTCCGCTTCCTCGAAGGTGCGCGGGTTCATGTCGTTCTTGAGCTTGGCCGCGTTGAGCAAGATGGCGTAGGTTTCGACCCCTTCGCCAAAGTGCCCATCAAAGTTCTCTCGCTCCGATTCATAGAACTTCCGCAAGCAAGCGTCGTCGCAGGTGCGGTCCACCCAGAGTCGCGAGAGGGCGGAGGAGCGCAGGGCGGGATCCATTTGCAGGGAGCGCATGGTGAGGCCCTGGGATTGCAGCAGGTCCTCGTACTTGACGCCCTGGTAGCGCGGGTTGGATTCCACGTCCTTGCGACGCAGGTTGATCTCTTGCTCGATGGCCTTGGCCTCGGCAGCGGGGGAGAGGTCTGGGAAGCGCGCGCGGATCTTCTTGAACAACAGGGCTTCGTAGCAGGTCTGGCGGATCTCCTTGGTTTCCAGCTGGTTGCGCAGGTGGTTGGCGAATTGGGCGGTGGTGACCATGATCGGACCGAGCTTGCAGACCACCCCGTCCTCCCAATAGGCCGGCATCTCCTGGTAGCCGAGAGTTTCCATTTCCGATTCCAACCAAAGCTGTTGCTGCTCCGCGTTGAGCTCCGAATCGTCGGGCAGGCCCAGGGCCTTGAGGGCCAGGGTCTCCTGGATCAGCGCCAACTCCAGGTAGTGACGGAAGGTTTCCCGGTCCACGCCGCTGGACTCCAGGAATTCGGCCATGGTGCTGGCCTGCCCGCTTTCGATCACATCCTTTTCGATCTGGGACCAGCGCCGGTTGAGCTTGGCTTGCGAAATCACCACGCCGCGCTCCTTGGCCAGGTGCCCGATGACCTTCAGATCGATCAGTTCGCGCAGGGCAGCGCGGCCCTTTGGGGTCAGTCCGTTGCGCTGCAGCAACAGGGCGTTCAGCTCGGGGAAGGTGAGTTTGGCACCCTTTGTCAAGGCTGCGAGTTCCACTCCCAGGCGCTCGGCCTGCGCTTCCTGGGGCGGGGAAGCGTGCAAGGCCTGGAGGGGGGATAGGAACAGGGCCAAGGCCAGGGCAGCGGAAGTCTTGTAAGGGCTTTTCACGGGGTAGAGCATAGCGCAGCGGCGGCGGGCTGGAAGGTGGATTGTGGCTGGGGATTGTCCAAGGACGTTCGAAACCGAATGGCCCGTCCCGCAAATTGCAAATCCGCAC
>JAAETM010000473.1 GCA_024228395.1 bacterium
GGCGCGAGTTGCGAATGAGGAAGGCTGTCGCCGCTTCTCCAACCGCTACCCAGGCCCAGGCGAGGACGCCAGACTCACGCCAAGTGGTCTCATCAAGGTGTTTCGTGGGCGATGTAGCCACTGGGGTCATCGCTTCAGCATGCGCACCTTGGAGTCCGTTGGTCATGCGCCGCTCGATATTCGAGATCGCGCCAAGCGAAATGTCGATGCCGTGGGTGTTCGCAATAAGGCGCTGGATGTTGCGCCGCGACATTCGGTACTCGCCACTAAGCAGTACGACCTGCGCAGAGAGGTTCGGGCTAAAGTTGCTTCGGTGAACATCGTCAGACAAGACAGTGCTCGTAGCCTCGCCGCACTTCAAGCACCAAAGCTCGTGGACCTCGTACTCAGTGAGGTGCGGCTTGATCGGAGGGATGTCTTAGGCTTGCGTCCCTTCAGGCGTTCGATCTCCGCTCCCTGCTTCGCGACAACTGCGCGAAGCTTGCACAGCTCTTTCAGGAGCAACGCGCACGACGGACAAGCCAGCTCAGGGTTGATCGATTTCGTCACACCGGTACCATCGGCGCGGATGGGCCATTTCTGGCCTGCTATCCCCGTGAACGGTTACCAGCTTACTAGGAATCTGACTCTCAGCCATGGTGAGCATCAGTCTGCTTGTTTTTGTGCTCTACGGAGTCGCGCACAGCGTTTGGCCATGCTAAAACGGTACTCTTGCGTCGCCCAATCACCCCAGAGCCCGATACCCATGGATTCAGGGCAGAAGGAGTGAGTGGAGCCGTGAACTGAAGCTGCAAGGGGATTAGAATGGAACTCCTTCATCCCCATCGAACCTCTAACCTGAACTGGTAATTCATGATCATCCAAGTGAACTATGGCGACGTCGAAAAGACGGATGCTATCGATCAATACGTGCACGAGCGGGTCAACAAAGAGTTGGCGCACTTCTCGAACCGCATCACTCGTGTTGAGGTCCACTTGAGGGACGACAATGGTTCCGGGAAGTCCGGCTTGAAGGACAAGCGCTGCACGATGGAGGCGCGCCCGGCCGGGCATCAACCGATGGCGGTGGAGCACGCCGCCGACAGCTTGCACAATGCGATTACGGATGCCGCAGGGAAATTGTCGCGGGTCTTGCGCACCACTTTCGACAAGGCGAAGTAAGTCCGCCCGTCCGAGGTCTTACCAATAGCGCAAGCGCGGCTCGAGCGTGAAGGGGCGTTCGAGTTTGCGGGAATCGTCGCGGACCAGCCAATAGAGGCGATGGCCCGGCAGGTTTTCGAAGGCGA
Source organism: bacterium (assembly GCA_024228395.1). Taxonomy (GTDB): domain Bacteria; phylum Planctomycetota; class UBA1135; order UBA1135; genus NORP259. The sequence goes on from JAAETM010000473.1 coordinate 1,287, forward strand.
TTCTGTCGGTTGTCGCGGTTCGTTTGCCCAGGCTTTGCCAGGCGTGGTCCCAGTAAAAGAACTCGTAGGTCTCGTTTTCCTTGACGAACAGTTCGGGGATGGCTTGTTGCTTGTCGGGGTCGTCGGCCACGGGTTTGGTGGTCGTGATTTCGGCGATGGTGACCGTGTCTTCGCCCGGGTGGGCGATGCCGTCCAGCGTATTGTGTTGGTCGGGCTCTAGCGTGAAGGGAGGGGCTGCGGGCAACAGGTCCTTGCCGTCGTAGTAAGCGGGCAGGTAGACGATGCCGGGGCCCATACCTTCGAACGTGACCTTGTCATCGTCGCTTACACCGGCGGCGATGGCGATCCACTCGCCGCCATTGAAGACGCACAGGTAGGCGAGTTTGTGGCCTTCGGGCGGGGCGCTGCCCAGCTTGATCGGGACGTCGAAGACATCCATGTACTGGTCGGTCACGTCTATAAAGTGATTGCGGGCCAGCCAGCGTGCAACGGGCTCGCCGTCGCCAGCTTGGTGCATCCAGGCATCGTACTGGATGGCGAAGGTCTTGCGAAAGATCTTCGCGGCGATGTTGCCCTGGCGCGTGGCGCCGCGGCCGTCGCGGCCGAGCACCGTCGTCCACGCGTGGTTGTTGTCCCGGTGGGCCCATGCCGGCGTGTAATCGCTGCCCACGGCGACCGCGTTGGCACGCAGTCCGTAGGAGATCATGTTGGTGATGTCCTCGCAGCGGCCTTTACCGGCTTCCATCATCTCGCTGTAGGACTGGTCGGTGGGGTGTAGGTAGTGCAGGTCCCAAAAGCCGACCCAAGCGTGGGCTTGCTTTTCGATTTTCTTTGCGGCTGCCGTTGTATTCGTGGGATCCTCCAATCCGCTCGGCAGATCTTTGAAGTGATCCATAACCCCTTCGCGCCAATCGTCCAAGGGCTCGTTGCTGCCGCGGTAGGGCAGGATGTGCTGACAAAAAGTGTCGAAGCTCACCTCGGTCGCCCAGGGTTTGTCGCGCCACGCGGCGAACGCCAGTTCCACGTTGTTGATCAAGTACTCCGCGGTCATGACCTGTAGGTCGGGCACGAAAGCTTTGCGCTTGTAGCTGATCGAACCGTACTCCTCCTCGAGCACGTCGAATGCCGCCAGTGCATCGTTGAGGCTCCTGTAGTCGAGCGCTTCAAAGCCCACCTCGTTGTGAGCCTCATCAAAGTACTGCAGGTCGACAAAACCGTGGCCCCGGCATGTTCTCGATCAGGAACTCCATGGCGGCCTGCTTTTCCGCATCGGTACGACCGTAGTGCGAATGGCCGTGTTCCAGTTCGCCCCGGTTTTCGCCTGCAGCATCCAGGGCCTGCTCCACCCTCTCAGGGTAAGGATCACGCTGCACTCTCTCGGTGTGCCATTGGGCAGAGGCGCAACTCACAAGGGAACCTACGACAAGTGTCGAGAGCCAGCGCATGTTTGAGATCTTCATGGGGAGGATCCGATCAAGTTCTGGCAACGGCAACTGCCAAGGAGTCGCGAGCCGCGTTCAGAGGCAGAGGGACAGGAGCGTGGTCGAGTAAAGAACGCCTTGGGTGACATAACTGACCAGCGGTTGCGGCGCGGGGCGCCCGAGTAGTTTTTCGTATAGAAAAACCATGTAGCTGGGATTGGTCTCGCGCCCTTGTTTCTCCCAGAGTTTCTGCTGAATGCCGGTAAGGAAGCAAAAGCCTAGTTCGCCCTTCAGCGGCCCCAGGACGAACCATGAAAAGTAGATCAGGGCGCAGAGTCCCAGGTGCCATGCGCGCGTCTCCGGCAGGATCCAACCCAACGAGCAGAACAGGATCACGGCCAAATGTAGGCCATGCATGAAGACGTTGGCGAAGCGCATCACTTGCCTTCGATCCTGGCAAGGGTCTGGCGGAAGGCCTCGATGTAGGCGTCGATGATGCCCTGATCCTGCCCGGGAAAGGCGGGCAGGCGCAACATGCGGGCGTTTCCACGGGCCGTTTGACTGAACTCCTCCGGGTCGGCGATCTCCGCATGGCTTCCTTCTGGCAAACGCGCGATTTGCTTCCAGTGCCCTTCGGTGAAGAAGGGTTGTTGGTGAACCAAGGGATAACGGGGGCAGCTCACCTGCAGACCTTCTGCTTGCAGGGCTTCGATCAAACCCGCGTTATCAAAGTCCCCATCTCGATGCCGGATCAAGAACTCGAAGTAGACGCGTTCGATGTGTGCCGGCGGTAGGAAGGTCTCGAAGCCAAGGGGTTCCACACCAGCGGACAGGCGTTGCAGGTTGGCGTTGCGTCGAGCATTGTGGGCGGGCAGTTTGGCGAGCTGGACGCGGGCCAAGGCCGCGGACATGGGCGCGATGCGCGTTTTGATCCCAAAGGAAGTGGCCGCGAACCTCCGCGCCGGCCCATCGATTTCGATGATGCGTGTGATGTCACCCAGGCAGAGGGCACGTTCGTAATAGGTGGCATCATCGGTTAGCAGCACTCCGCCTTCCCCGGCCGGCGCCAGTTTGTCCCCCTGCAAACTGAACACGCTGATGTCGCCCAAACGTCCCGCGGGGATGCCACGCCAGGTCGCCCCATGTGCGTGCGATGCGTCCTCCACGATCTTCAGGTCGAACTCATCGGCCAAGGCGCGCAGCTCGGTCATCTTCGCGGGCAGGCCCCACAGGTGAACCACCACCATGGCGCGCGTGCGGGGCGTGATGCGCTTGCGCATGTCATCGGGATCGGGTCCCAGACGCTCCATTTCACTTTCGCAAAATACGGGTACCAAGCCGAACCAGAGCATGGGCAGGATCGAAGCCCAGAAGGTCGCCGTGGGCACCAAAATTTCGTCCCCTGGCTGCAGATCGAGGGCGTGGAAGGCCGCCATGAGCCCGGCCGTTCCGGAGTTGTGCGCCAGGGCAAATTCACGTCCGGTGAAGGCCGCGTAGTCGGCCTCCAATTCACGAATCACCCCGTGGGTGCTGATGTCCCCATCCCTCAAGATGCGCAGCACGGCGGCTTCATCCTGTTCGTCGAGGTTGGGCCAATGGGTTGTGGGACCGTGGTCCAGAGCTTTGGGTTTCATGCTGTGATAGGGCTTTGTCAAACCGATGCTAGCAGGGCATCCTGCCGGTCGGCTTGTTGTTGTAAGGAGTTCACGGCGGCTTGGGCCCCGTGTGGGCCATGGAACAGGTGGGCGAGTTGGGTCATCTCTTGCAGGTGGGCATTGCCATGGCCGAGCCCCATACGCGGTACCCATTGGGCGATGTTGCTGCGACGCCGAAGGTAGTCTTCAAGGGTCACGCAGGCTTGCATGTCTCGGCACCAAAGGGGATCAGGTTGAGGCTCCAACAAGGCGCCAAAGGTGTGCGTGGGGGGCGGAGTGATGATCTCGGCAACCGGCTTGGCGGTGCGCTGGGGCAAATCATAGGCCTCCAGGCGGGTCAGGACCTCGCGGGCCAGCATGGGGGCTGAAGTGATTTTGCCTCCGTAGATCGTGATGGCGGGCTTCTTGGCGTCGGTCACGATCAGGTGCTTGCGTGAAATCGTGAGCGGGTAACGATCCCTGCGATAGGAACTCTTCACCGCCAGGGGGCGAATCCCGCATCGCAGGGATATCGCATCCTGTGCCTGTGGAGCCCGCCGCAAATTGCGCCCACCCTGGTCGAGCAGAAAACGAAGGTCCTCCCGGTTGGGGGCGAAACCCTCCTCGATACTCGCGACGACGTTTTCGGTCGGACCCCACAGGGCCACGGGCCCCCAGGGTGTCATCGTGATGCTGTCCCCATGCTCACCCGTTTCGAAAACCAGGGTCTCCTTGAGTGAGGTGGGGCAGGGCAGGTTCATGTAGACGCCCTTGCTCAGCACGTGGCGATAGGGACTGCTCAGCCCGCACATGTCATTGAGCCGATTCGCCCAAACGCCGCCGGCATTGACCAGGAGCTTCGAGCTAAGCACCGAGGTCTCTCCGGTCTGATGGTCCTCAAGCTCGAGAATCCACAGCTTCGCACCCGCATCCCAGCGCGCTGTGGTCAAAGAGCAGTGATTGAGAGCGGCTTGCGCGCCGCCCATGCGGGACGTGATCCACCCCGTCACAAATTGACTGTCCGAATGCACAAGCGCGGCCTCTTCGTAGTGCAGGGGCTTCTTAAAGCGCTTCGCGACGAGCAAACCCTCGCTTTCGAAATGCGGTTCACCGCTGGGCCAAGCTCTGCGGCGGCCACCGATCAGCCAGTAGGCTTTGAGCGCCAGATTCACCACCCAGCGCTGCCGCAGGCTGCCGCGCAGGGGCAAGTAGTGGAAGTCCATGGTCTTCACCAGGCCCCGATGCTCCGCCAGCAAGCGGTCGCGTTCCAAACACAACCGGTGCACCTCTCGAAAGTCGAGGTTGCGCAGGTAGAGCAGTCCGCCCCAGATGAGCAGGCCGGAGGCCTGGCTGGTTCGACAGCAAAAATCCCCACGGTCCACCAGCAACACGCGCTTGCCGGCGTCGGCCAGCTCCCTGAATACTGCGGCACCACTTACGCCACCCCCCACAACCAAAACATCCAGGTCCTCCGCCCGGGCGCTGTGCCAATTGTCGGTACGTGTTGGGGGTGGGGTGGGCAACACGGCTTCGATGGTTGCCGTGCGGGTTTGTTGGCCAGGTGGCGGCATGTCCGTGGTGGGGTGGGCTGTTTTGTTTCCTACTCCGCTCCATACTTGGCACGGTAGTTCTCGATGCGGGCCCAGAGATCTTCGCTCAATTCGGGCACGTTTTCTTCGCCCTGATGGGCCTTGAGGTAGGTGAGGATTTGGTCCAGGTTGACGATGGGGAAGGTTGTCATGTCGAACTCGTCGGCGAGTTCGGTGAGCGCGGCGCGTTCGCCTTGGCCCTTTTCTTGGCGGTCGACGGAGACGATCAAGCCAGCCAGCTCCACCTTCGCGGCGGCCTTTAGTTTGGGCACGGTTTCGCGGATCGAGGTTCCCGCCGTGGTCACATCCTCGACGATCAGCACGCGATCGCCGTCCTTCAGTTTGTGGCCGACCAACGTGCCGCCTTCGCCATGGTCCTTGAGCTCTTTGCGGTCAAAGCAGAAGGCCACGTCATGCGCGTGTCGCGAGAGGGCCTGGGCGGTGGTCACCACGATCGGAATGCCCTTGTAGGCGGGGCCAAAGATCACGTCGAAGTTCATGCCGAGGCGCGCTTGAATGGCGGCGGCATAGAACTCACCCAAGCGCTCCAGCTGGGAGCCGGTGCGGTAAAGCCCCGTGTTCAAAAAGAAGGGCGTCTTGCGGCCACTCTTGGTGGTGAAATCGCCAAAGGTCAGGGCACCGGTCTCCAACAGGAAACCAATGAATTCGGATTGATAGTCTTGCATGGCACGCTCGCGGGATTCGAGGGCGTGCAGGCTAGCGTGCCGGGGTCCGGAGGTAAATGGCGCAGCCCCTCCATTCGGCTTCTCCGTATCGCTTGACGCTTGCCATCGAGGCTGATGGCCCTGGGCAAAGGGCTCGGAGAAACCACTCTGGATGTGCGGGGGGCCAGACACGGCTCCTTCTCCACCCATGCCAAAAGGGCCCCGCCGGCTACACCGGGAGGGACCCCTTTGGCACATGGAAGAAAGGTCTCCGGCACCATTCGACCTTTCTGGGACGGGGCGCCGTTTGGCCCGCGCCTAGAAGCGCAGGCGCCAGCCGATGACGGCGGTCCAGTCCTGGGAGAGGGCGGGGCCATCCAGCCATTCTTCCACGGGCAGGCCGATTTCCAGTTCCACGCGGCTGTTGCCTTCCGAGCTCAGGTCCTTACTGAGGCCACCGAAAAGGGTGACGCGGCTGCCGCCTTGATGTAGTGCGTCCTCGAGGGGATTGCGCAGCGGGACCATATCGGGGTCGGCGCCGTGCAGGTCGCCCCACCAGTTGGCTTCGGCGCGCAGGGAGCCACGCAGGTCCTTGGCGATTTGCTTGCTGGCCCACAGGTCCAGGCGCATGCTGTTGGAGTGGAACCAGCTTTCGTCGTGGGCACCCTCCAGGTGGATGCGTCCGGAGGCGCGGGCTCCGACTCGCATGCCGTGCAAGCGGCTTTCAAGCATGATACCTGGCAGCAGGTCGAGCGTGCCCGTTCCGAGTTGCATGCGGTAGGGCAAGGTCGTGCTGGAAGCGCCGGCATAGCTATCGGTGACGTCGACTTGGCCCGTGGGGAGGCTGATGCCCGCCATGAAACTCAAACGCGTGGGGCCCTTTTCGTGGGAACGTAAGACCCCACCAACCTGGATGTCGCCCAAACCCGAGGATTCGATCGTGGTCTGACCTCCCAAGCTCAAGTCCTGATCCATTTCACGGGCGGTGTAAGGCAGCACCATATACAGGTCGAGGCGTTGGTTGAGTCCAAAGATGGCCTCGAGCTCAAAGCGTTGATCCAATAGATCAGTGGGAGCGATGGAGTAACCACGGGTGAAGGCGTCGGCGCTGGTTAGATTCTTTCGGCTGTCGCGCAGGCCATCGAATTGTTCGTGGGTAGCACGCAGGGTCACACCGACTTGTCCGGTGGCGACTTGCTGGGCCAGCGGGATTCCAATTGGAGCGAAGGTGCGTCCGGGTTTCAGAGCGGGCCTATGGCCGTGATGGAGTTCCGCCGGAGGCTCGGACAAGACGCTTGCCCCTTCGCTCTCTGGTTCGTCGAGGAGCGGGGTGAGAGGCTTTGCCTGCTTTTGGGGAGCCGCCTCGCCGGTGGGGGATGTGGGCTTGGGGTCGTCAGGGCGCACTTCCTCCGCAGGTTCTTGCGCTGTTGCTTGAGGTGCGGGCTTCGGGTAGGAGAGCAGGGCTGCTTGCAACAGGGCTAGCGGAGTGACGGCGAGAATGAGTAGAGTGGGCAGTTTCATGGCATTTGAAAGGTCTGGAATTTGCTGGGGGCTTTCATGTCCTTCGTGTCCGAAATTATAGATCGGGATGGTGCATCAAATCAGAGTCTCTGGGCAGGTGTCTCGGAACGGTCTCGGGAATCTCCGCAGGAGGCATATTGTGGACAATAACGCCCCCCCGGACCGCGGTCCGGGGGGGCTTGAATGCTCCGGTCTTGAAAGCCCGGGGGAGGGAAATCCCCTAGAAGTTGGTGTTCATTGCATTTCCAGCAAATGCGGGGATGAAACCAATCCATGCGGTGGGGTTGCTGGCCATGTAGCCAACGCCCCGGGTCAGGTTGACCAGGAAGGAGGGGTCACCTTCCATGGTGGAAACCATGTCGCCAGCCTTGTTCATGCGGGTCACGGAAACCGTGGGGCGCACGTTTTTCATCAGCTCGGGGAAGGTCGGGAGGATCAGACCAGCGTCGCGGACGGGGTCCAGTTTGGAGCGCACGCCGTTGGAGATGCCAGAGCAGAGCAGGCTGGTGATGCCATAACCTTCGCGCATGAATGCATCGTCGCGGAAATAGCTGATGCCATACAGGCTCTCGTAGTTGCCATCGAAGTTGCTGGCGAACTGCTTGCTGTCCATGAGGCCGCCGCCGGTGCCAGTTTCCTGCTGGGCTGCAACCAGGGCAGCTTGGGGGGTCAAGCCGATGAACAGGTTGTTTTTGCCCATGACCAGGGTCGGCTCGAAGGGAATCGGAAGGCCGGGGAAGGTCAGGGTGTGGCAGTTCTTGCCACTGCGCACGATAGTACGCATTTGAACGTAACCTTCAGCTTCGGAAGCCAGGACGCCATTGAGCATGCCGGAGATGCGTTGCATGCCAGCCTCGAGCTTGGCGGTGTCCGTGACCTCGAGGAAGATGACCATGGACATCAAGCCGCCGCCGCCGGTGCTATCGGAGAAGTAGGAGCCCATGTGGGTTCCGAAGTTGTCGAGCAGGTCGGTCTTGATGTTGATGCCGCTCATGCGCTCGAGCATGGCCACCGGGTCTTCAATTCCCTCTTCGGCAAGAAAAGGTTCAGCGACGTCGAGCGCCACGTCGAAGATCGCGCTCATATCGAACGACTGAATGTTCGCCATGGTTGCATCGGCGGGGATCAGCTTGAGATCGGCGGCCGTCAGGCCTTCAGCGGGCAGGGCGCCCAGGTCGCGCATGGCAGCACCCCAACCGGGAAGTACGACGGTGGTGTATCCCTTTTTGGTGTCGGAGCCACAGGCCATTTCCAAGGAGAACTCGTCCAGGTGGATAGCGCTCGCGATGTCGTCGACGATTGTGGCCACTTCGGGCTCTTCCATCTGCAGCATGGGCAGGGCCATTTCCAGGGCGGTGCCCAGGTCCAGTCGTGCTGCGAAGTGGGGGGTGATGTCGTTCGGGAGCTTGGCCGATTGTAGGGTGAGGGGTCCCATGGTGGGCTCGGAGGCGGCCAGTACCAGGGCTCCGTCGTTTACTCCTAGGCGTACGGGCACGGGAGCGCCTTGGAAGGGCAGCCAGCCCTCGGCGTCACGGGCGCCGATGGGTGCACGGGCTTGACGCAGGAGACCTTCCGCAGTGTTCATCCATAGGGTGGCCTTTTCCTGGTCGCCAGGGTTCAGCATGACCATGGCCGAAACCGGAATCATGGCATTGGCTTCGCGCGCGTCCATGATGCGGATCGTCTTGGCCGATCCGATCATGTCGTACACCATGGGAATCAGGTGCGGGGGGACCTGGCGCAGGTCGGGGATTTCGCCGGGAAGCTCGAGCAAGCGAGCACCGAGCAGGTCGAGTGCGCCGCGCAGGGAAGCATCCTTGGGGTGTACGAGCAGGTTGTCCGTGCTGTCAATGAAGACTGAAAGGAGGTCCTGGGGGGCGGGGGGGGTGATCGGAGCTGGGGCCACGGTGGGCGCCAGCGTGAGCAGGGCTGTGAGAAGGGTCATGACTTTGAAATGGGGGACTCTGTTGACTAGGACCCCATACGCGGGTGTAGGGCGGGAATTGCGGCCTTCATTTACTTTTTTTGAGCAAAAAAAGCAAGGGTATCGGCGTTCGAGGTCAAGGAATGTGCTTAATGCGGGGGAGGGGGCGTTAGACTGGGGGCGTTAGACTGGTGGTGTGGTCACATTCGATTGCGCACTCCGAACAAGGTACATCCAAACATTGAATCCTGAAATCAATCCTGCGTGCGAGGTGCATAGCGCCCACAAGCTTGGACCCCTCGACATGACGATCGAGCAGCGCACCGCGTTGCGAGATCACAAACCGGGGGCCTTGGAGGCCTTTTTCGAGGCCTTTTTCGATCCCTTGTATCAGTATATCTTGCGCATGGTAGGTCGCTCCCACCTGGCCGAAGATCTGACGCAAGACGTGTTCATGCAGATCCACAAGTCCTTTGACCGCTACGACCCCCAACGCAATCTAAAGCCCTGGGTGTATACGATCGCCACCAATAGGGTGCGTGACTTTTGGAGGTCGCGGCGCAATCAGCAGAGTGGCAAGGAGGAGGAGTTGGGCGATACCTTGGGGCGCGAACGCTTGCCGGACGATCGTCCCGGTCCTGCCCATGTGCTCGACTCCAAGGAGATGGGGGGCGCTGTGGATGCAGCGATCGAAGCTTTACCCGAAACACTTCGAACCACCTTTGTTTTGCGGTTCCACGAAGGGCTTTCTTTTGTGGAGATCGCCAAGATAGTGGGGCGCAACGAGGTTGCGGTCCGCAAGCGCTATTCGCGCGCCCTCGAGGAGTTGCGGACAAGTTTGGCCCACTTGGATCCGATGGGGCAGGGTTTTCGTGTGGAGGGGGCTGAGTGATGTCGAAGGATAATTATCCATTCGGTCATGGGGTTTCGAAATTTGGTTCCGGCGGTACGGAACGCTTGGAGGAAATCCTGCGCGCCCAGTCACCGGATGTTGTGTCCCAGGGATTCCGCTCGGGGTTGAAGCGGAGCTTTGTGGATGGCGACATGGCCGGGCAAGAGGTTGCGCTCGAGCTCGTCAGCAACCGACTGGTGGAAGCCCTCGAGTCGAACTCAACGCCCGCGCCGGACCCCGAGTTTCGCAGCAAGATGCGCGGGCTCTTCCTAAAACAGGAAACTCTGGACAAGGCGAACCCCGAAGAGGGGCCGGGCCTTGAGTCCGTGCGCGAAATCCGCGCGGCGGATTCCCGCGCGAAGATGCCGGGACCCCTGCCAGGTTATTGGGCACCCCTGGCTGCGGTGGCGGCGCTCTTGATCGTCTTCCTTGGCTTCAAGCACTGGGGGGCGGATTCTCCGCAGGTGATACCCTATGCGTTGGGGTGGAGCCCACATGGGGACATTCGCGGCGTGCACTGGGCCATCGATGGTACGTCGGTGGAGGCATCGGAAAGTGCGGAGCAAATCGCGAAGAAACTGGATGCCGCTCGGAGTGTGGCAGTGCTGGGTGGGGGCAGGTTGCGCCTTTCTTATGGTCGCTTGTTCCAAGTGGAGATCTCCGAACGCAGTGAACTCGACTTGTCTGCCTTTGGGGGGGGCAAGCCCGCCACCAAATTCCATTTGGCAATGGGCGGGGACTCGGGAGGTTTTTGCTTTCAGACCGGACCGGAATTCAAGCAGGCCGGATATGAGTTGACCTTCCAAACCCCCGAAGCACAAATCGCGGTGGTCGGCACCGTGTTCTCTGTGGATCGCTACCCCATTGGCAGCCCGATGATGGGCACGTGCGTCTGTTGTGCGGAAGGCACCGTTCAAGTGAAGGCCACCCATGAAAGGGAGATTTCCACAGTCGCAGGCAAGTCCTGCTTTGTGGTGCCCGGTGATACGGAACTCACCAGCGCCAATGTGGAACCCGATCATATGATTCCAATGAAGGACCTGATCGACTCGGCGCCGCCCAGCCTTTGGTTGGACTGAACCTGGCTTGGCGGATGGCTGATTTTCGGCCGCCTGCTAGCCTGGAGCACGTCTTTATGGAATATCAGGGCTAGATCGGAGCACGCCATTCCGCGCAAGGGACAGGGCGTCCGCCGCGCCGTCGCGGGGAAGCTTGGAGTTTGTGAACCCATGTGGCGCGTTGCCTTTCGATGGAACGTACCCAGTGCGCTAGGTTGCGAATCGGCCGGCCCTGGGCATTGAGGGACTCCAAATAGCGTTGTAGGAAAAGGGCCTGCTCCTCCCGCTCCCACTCCCCGGGCCAACGCAGGGCTAGGCAAGCGATGTCGTAGCTGGGACCCCGCAAGCAGAACCCGGGACCTCCTGCCCAGGCATTCAGGAAAGCGATGGGTTGCGGATCGTCCATGCCGCCGACCATGATGTTGTGGGGGAAGAGATCGTGGTGCACAAAGTGCAGACTGTGCATGCGTGCCACTTCATCGGCCAAGTGCAGGATACATCCTTTGCGGTCGGGTTCCTCGAGTTCCGACCATTCTTCGGACAGGGGTTTGCGGCCGGGCATTTGTTCGGTGAAGAGCCATTGGTGGCGCACCAGTCCGGCCCTGCGCCATTCGCCAACGGCAAGGGGGCGCGGTGCAGCGAAGAGGCGTTCGCGCAGCCACACCAAGTTGCGAAACTCCGCAAGCCTGGGGTGGGCTTGTGCCAAGAGTCGTTGCTTGATGCCGTAGCGCCACGCGGTTTTTGTGCGCAGGGGCCCAGCTTTCCAGTAGCCCGAATACCCGCTCACGTCTTCGAAGCCCGCTATCCTGGGGTGGTCTTCGTTCTCGAACCTGGCCAGCAGGGCCCGGGGGTCGAAGTCGGGCACGTGCCAGACCTTCCAACCGTCCTGGTGTAGAATCCGGTGGGGGGGATTCGCCATGTCAGTCCTTGGACCGCATGGCCACAAAAGCTTGCTGGCTCAGGCCCCGCAGGGAATGGCTGTACCCGAGCAGTTGGCCGCCCTCCGTTTCGATCCAGCTTTGGAGGTCGGACTTAGAAACCGCAATACGCCGATCCTGGTTGTGTGTTTTTCGCAAGCCCACTCGGCGGCGCCAAGCGTGCCAGGAAGTCGCATCCCAAATGGACATGAGCACCACATCCGAGCTGATCCGTAGCGGCTCGCGGATCAGGGCTCGGCGCTCCTCGGTGGTTTGCAGGTGATGGAACAATCGGCAACAGACCACGGCCTGGATGCTCTGATCGACGAAGGGCAGGGCAAAGGCGCTGCCCCGGATCAGTCTTTCGGAACCGTGGGAGTCGAGCATGGAGGGCGAAACATCCAGGCAGATGGGGCTTGCCGTGAACTCGCGCAGCACAGGGTGCAGGCGTCCGGTGCCACAGGGGGCGTCCAGGATGGTCTTCAGGGGCGTGGGGCCTGAAAAGCGGTTTAGCAGTCGGTGTACCATTTTGGGATCGTGCCCGGCGCGGCGCTGGTTGGCAAAACGTGGGCCCGCGTAGTGGCTGCCGCTGGAGTCTTGGTTCCAACGATCCTTGAGGGGCGTGTTTTCCATGGGGTGCGAGCCTATCAGATGCCATTGCTTGGGGATTGCATGGGGTTCTGTAATCGGTCATCGGGGGGGAGATTGAGTCCGAACCGTAGCGATTTTGGCCAGCAACCCCACTTCTAAGGATACAATGCGGGCCGTGGCATCGAAGTGGATATTTTATTGGACCATTTTTCCCTTGTTTTCAGCTTGTCGTTCCAATGACTTTGCGAGTGATGAGATGGTGTGGCCTTCGCAAGCGAAGCCGCTCTGTTTCGCTAAGTCCTCCCATGCGAGGTTTTGGGTTGCTCAGGGTGCTGGCAGGCAACCTAATCCATCGGTCCGAAGTCTTGGCCCTCGATCGATTCTATCTTCGGTCGAGGGTTTTTTTTATGGTGCGGGGCAGGCCCCGTTCCCCCAGATCCCATGACCATTGATTCCTTCCCTTCCCACCCGCTCTACGTGGCCAGCCGCCCGGAGGCTGGCCAGGATGAATTGGTCGTGTACGACAAATTTACCACCGAGCCCATGGCCCGGGTGGGTTTGGCGGGACCCGATCAAATAGAGCGTGGCATCGCGGGGGCGGCAGCGGCCAGCAAGGCCATGGCTGCCATTCCAGCCTTTAAGCGTCAAGCGATCCTGCAGCATTGCGTGCGGCGCTTTGAGGAGCGCTTCGAGGAGCTCGCGGGGCTATTGTGCCGGGAAGCGGGCAAACCCCTGCGGGATGCGCGCGGGGAAGTTCAGCGCCTGATCGACACCTTCCGGGTGGCCGCCGAGGAGTCGGTTCGCCAGGTGGGGGAGGTACTGCCCCTGGATATCAGTGAGCGTGCCGCGGGCTATCGGGGCCATTGGAAGCGTGTGCCATTGGGTCCCGTTTCGTTCATCACCCCGTTCAACTTTCCCCTGAACCTGGTGGCGCATAAGGTGGCTCCCGCCATCGCAGTGGGTTGTCCCTTCGTACTGAAGCCCGCAAGTTTGACGCCCGTTGGGGCCCTGATTGTTGCGGAGATCCTGGCGGAAACGGACCTGCCTGAGGGGGCCTTCTCCGTGTTGCCCTGCACCCGGGATTCTGCTGGCGCCTTCACCACTGATGAACGCCTCAAGCTGCTCTCATTCACCGGTTCCCCCGACGTGGGGTGGGCGCTCAAGTCCCAAGCGGGTCGCAAGAAAGTCACTTTGGAGTTGGGTGGCAATGCTGCCGTGGTGGTTGATGAAACCGCGGATTGGGAGGCAGCCGTGCCGCGCATTCTTGCCGGCGCGTTCTACCAGTCGGGGCAAAGCTGTATCGGCGTGCAACGTATTCTGGTACATGAATCGATCCTAGGGCCCATGCGCGAGGCGTTGGTCCTGGGGGCCCAGGCCTTAACCTTGGGCGACCCCCGCACGGAGGGCACGGACTTGGGGCCCATGATTTCGGAGAAGGAAGCGCAGCGGGTGGAATCTTGGGTGTCCGACGCCAAGGCCCTGGGGGCTCGGGTCCTGTGTGGTGGCGGGCGGCAAGGTGCCATGTACGAGGCCACCCTGCTGGACCAAGTACCCACCGACGTGGATCTCTATCGGAAAGAGGTCTTCGGGCCTGTTGCCTTGATTGAACCTTTCACCGATTTTTATGGGGCCTTAGAACGCATCAACGACAGCGACTTTGGTTTGCAAGCCGGCATATTTACCCGCGACATCTACCGGGCCAATCAGGCCTGGGATGGGCTGGAAGTCGGGGCTGTGGTCATTGGGGACATCCCCTCCTGGCGGGTGGATCATATGCCCTATGGGGGTGTCAAAGAGTCGGGCTTGGGTCGGGAGGGTTTGCGTTTTGCCATGGAGGACATGACTGAGATTCGGTTGATGGTTTTGCGGATGGGGTAGGGGCCGAGTTGTTTTGTTTGCTATTGGTGTGGGGTTATGGAGGGTTGTGGGACTCAGGAGGGATGGACGGGAAGAGGTTCGCACCACTTGCAACACGGAAACGGCCCCACAGGTTGCACGCCACGCTGGAAACAGGGATGGAAATCGGGCGCTGCAGAAGCCCAGGCTTCGTGCGAACCAAGAAGCTCTCCCAGTAGCCGCAGCCCCATCCAGACCTGAATCTTCTACCATGGGCTTGACCTCCTCCCCAAGTTCACGGGGCGGCATCGCAATGAAAGCAGCAGAAGGATTCGCGGTGGGGCCGAACTGCCCTTAGAATCTCCCCATAATGGATTGGCTGGACGTACGCTCAATGGCAAATGATGCTCCCCCCGTGAGCGCAAAGGTACCCGGATTGCTAGATGGTCTGAACGAACCCCAGCGCGAGGCGTGTGAGCACGAGCAGGGGCCGCTTTTGATTTTGGCTGGTCCTGGATCGGGGAAGACACGGGTGATTACCTCACGCATCGTGCACTTGATTACAGATCGTGGCGTGGGGCCGGATGAGATCTTGGCCCTGACTTTCACGAACAAAGCCGCCAAGGAAATGCGCGAGCGCGTGCAGCGCCTGTTGCCGGAAACGCAGGGCTTTTGGATCAGCACTTTCCACTCCTTGTGCGCGCGCATTTTGCGCCGTGATATCGACGTCCTGCCCGAGTACACTTCGGAATTTTCAATCTACGATACGGCGGACAAACGGCAGTTGATCAAAACGGTGGTCAAGGAATTGGGCTACGACGCAAAGAGATTCCGGCCTCCGGTGTTGGCCTCGTGGATCTCCAACTCGAAGAACAACTGTGAGGCGAACAACGGGTTGACCTTCGACCCCAACGGGGGCATCGATGATGAGGTTTGTGCCCGCGTGAAAGCGCGCTATCAACAGCGCATGCGTGAGAACAACGCATTGGACTTTGATGATCTCCTGTTGGTGACCCTGGAGCTGTTCGAATTGCATCCGGGTGTGCGAGATTCCTACAGCTTCCGTTTCCGCCAGGTGATGGTGGACGAGTACCAGGATACGAACCGCGTGCAGTATCGCTTGGTCCAACACTTCGCTGGGCATCACGGCAACCTGGCGGTCTGCGGCGACCCCGATCAGTCGATCTACGGTTGGCGCGGGGCGGATGTGCGCAATATCTTGGACTTCGAAGCGGATTACCCCGATGCCAAGACGGTGCGCTTGGAGCAGAACTATCGTTCCACGGGCACGATCCTCAAGGCAGCCAGCGTGCTGATCGCAAACAACTCCCAGCGCAAGCCCAAGGACCTTTGGACGGATGAAGGCGAGGGCAAGTTGATCGATCTGATCCAGTGTGGTGATGAAGAGGACGAGGCGCGCGAGTTGGCCTTGCGCTGCAAAAAGCTGCACCGCAAGGGAAAGGCCTGGTCCGATATCGCGATCTTCTACCGCATGAACTTCATGCAACGTGCACTCGAATCAGCCCTGCGCCTGAGCGGTGTGCCCTACCAGGTCGTAGGTGGTTTAGAATTCTACGCACGGCGCGAGATCAAGGACCTCATGGCCTGGCTGAAGCTGATGGTCAACCCGCGCGACGATGGTGCGTTTCTGCGCGTGGTCAACGTGCCGAGTCGGGGTGTGGGTGAAACGAGCATGGGACGTTTGGTCCAATTCGCCCGGGACAAGGGCCTGTGCTTGAGCGATGCTGTCGTGCACGGGGACGCATTGGGCTCGATCCGCGGCCGCGCCAAAAAAGGCCTGGCCGAGTTCGCAGGATTGTGCGAGTCACTCGCCGAAGTGCGCGGTGAAGGAGCCGGTGTCGCCCTGGATGCCTTAATTGGGACCATCGACGCCGAACGCTGGTTCATGGAGATGGACACGGGCGATGCGTTGGTGGACCGGGAGTCCAACGTGGAGGAATTGCGTTCCCACGCCCACCAATATGACCGCTTGCAACCCAAGGGCGGTTTGCCCGGATTCCTTCAGGACGTGGCCTTGGTCAGCGACGTGGATGACTTGGACGAGAGCAGCGAACAGGTCAAGTTGATGACGTTGCACAGCTCCAAGGGGTTGGAGTTTCCCCACGTTTTCGTCACCGGTTTGGAAGATGAACTCTTGCCCCATGGCCGTGCCGTGGAAGAGGATCCAGAGAACGGTCTGCAGGAGGAGCGCCGCCTGTTGTACGTGGGCATGACGCGCGCCATGCAGGGCCTCACCATGAGCTATGCCACCCAACGTCGGTTCTTTGGGGAGGACCGTTGGCAAAGGCCTTCTTGCTTCCTAGATGAGATTCCCCCTGAAACAGTGGTGGGGGGTGTGGAGCCCACCGAGGAATCCGAGGCCGAGGCCCTTGGTGAGTACGATGCAGATGATGGCGGGCATGACTTGGTGGTGGGGCATATGGTGCGACACGAACACTTTGGGGTGGGCACGATCCAGCAATTGACCGGGGCTGGCGTGAACGCCAGGGCCACCGTGAAATTCGGCCGGTATGGCACCAAACAGTTACTTCTGGCCTATGCCGGGTTAGTCAAACTAAGCAACCCATGACACCCACCGATACAAAAGCGCTGCAGGAGAAGCTGGCTCAGCTCACACAGGAAGCCCGCGATGGTGGGCTGACGTCTCAGTTCGTGGGCGACTTGCGCAGGTCCGCGGACCAGCTGGAACGGGTGGACTTGGACCTGGATTCGGGCGCTGCCCCTTGCGGGCGCTTCGGAATGATCGGATGCAGCCCGGCCATGCTCAAGGTTTTTGATCTGGTGGAGCGTGTGGCGAACAGCGAGGTCTCCGTTTTGGTGACGGGTCCCACCGGGGCGGGTAAGGAGCTGGTGGCGCGCGCTATCCACGACCAATCCACGCGCAAGTCCAAACCATTCCTGGCCGAAAACTGCGCAGCCGTGCCCGCCAACCTGATCGAGTCCGAGTTGTTTGGGCACGTCAAAGGTTCGTTTACCGGTGCGGTGAAAGATCGCAAGGGCCACTTTGCCGCGGCCAGTGGCGGTACAATTTTCCTGGATGAGATTGGCGACATGCCGCTCGAGATGCAGTCTAAGTTGTTGCGGGTGCTTGAGGAGCGCAAGGTGCGTCCGGTGGGAGGCAACAGTACCGTGGATGTGGACATCCGACTTGTGGCAGCGACGCACAGGGACTTGGAGCAGGCCAGCAAGGAAGGCCACTTTCGTGCGGACCTCTATTATCGGCTCAACGTGATCACGATCCATGTTCCTTCGCTCGATGACCGCAAGTCCGACATCGCACCCCTGGCACGTTTCTTTCTAGCCCAAAGCAATGAGCAAATGGGCCGGCAGGTGGAGCTCTCGACCGAAGCCTTGCGCGCGCTTGAGACGCGTAGCTGGCCTGGTAATGTGCGCGAATTGAACAACGCCTTGCAGCGGGCGGTGGCGCTCTCCAGCGGCATCATCGCAGTCCAGGACGTGCTGGCTCCAGGCCTTTAGAATATCTGGGTATCAAACCCTAAACCCCAAACCCCAACCCCCTCTCCACGACCATGCGTTTGATTCTTCAGGACGGCGACAACAAGCGAGGCTTGCGCTTGAAAGATGGTACTTTTTCCATTGGCAGTGCCGAGAGCTGCAAAATTACCCTGACGGCTGACGGCATGGCCGAACACCACGCGGACTTGGTGGTTAAGGGGGAGAGCGTGCAGATCGTGCCCCAGGGTAAAGGCCATGCGGTGCTCGTGGGGGGCGAAACGGCTTCGGGTGCAGTGGATATCGAAGTCGGTCAATCATTTGCAATCGGTGAGGCGCAATTCAAGCTGGAAAAGGACGGGGCAGCACCCGCAAAAAACAAAGCACCCGTCACCCGTGGCCGCGCCGGCACCAGCCCCCGGCCCACAGCAGGAAAACTCCAGCGGGTGGAGCGCAGTGCGCGCCCACCCCGGAGGAAATCTTTCCCCACCTGGTTGATCCTGCTGCTTGCGGTTCCCGCGGTCTTCATCGCCTACAAGATGTTTGGCGCAGCCGTGATCCCCGACGAAGCTGGTGGCTTCAGCGAGAAAACAAGCCGCATTCGCATCGAAGAGGCCCTCGCCAAGTCTGATGCGGACGGAGCCCTCAAGGAACTGGCTTGGGTCGGAAAGCACGCGGACAGCTTGACCCCGGATTGGAGCAGCATATTCGATCGGCTCGAAGACCAAGCCAA
>JAAETM010000474.1 GCA_024228395.1 bacterium
AGGGCTCAGCTGCCTACATCATTCTAGCAAGAGACGGGGGTCACATCTCTGAAAACAATCGTACCGAGGACGACTTCTTTGGCCGCCAGACCGCACGCTCGCGGCTCCGCGATGCCCGTGATGTTGTAGATATGGTGGACAAGGTTGAGCTGCAGATCACCGCGTGCGGGGGTGGCACCACCGGACAGGCCGGCGCCATCCGTCATGGCATTGCCCGCGCCCTTACCGGTTATGATGAGTCCCTGCGTAGTCCGCTACGCAAGGCTGGATTCCTGACTCGTGACGCCCGTGCCGTTGAGCGTAAGAAGGTTGGTCTGCACAAGGCCCGCAAGCGTCCTCAGTACTCCAAGCGCTAGTTCCACTGTTCCGGTTTTCGGCTGCCTGCCGGAAACCGCGACATTGGGGACTCGTCTAATGGTAGGACACCGGACTCTGACTCCGCATGTCGAGGTTCGAATCCTCGGTCCCCAGCCAACATAAACAAAACCCGCTTTAGCGGGTTTTGTTTTGTGGTGGGGGAGAGGATGAGATCCTCGGTTCGACGGAATCGCCGGGAGCGATTCCGAACGACGGAGCGTAGCGTAGTCGGCCCCGAAGGGGCGAGGCCCTGGATGGGCCGAGTAATTCTCGGTCCCCAGCCAATATAAACACAACCCGCTTCGGCGGGTTTTGTTTTGTGCGGGACGAGGGTGAAGAGCCTCGATTCGACGGAATCGCTGGGAGCGATTTCAAGCAACTGTATGTGGCGAGGTTGGCTCCGCTTTATTGCCAGGGATTATGTGCTTGGGACCGTCCTCTCAAGGCTCTGATCCACCTATCGTTACCCTGGTTCTACCAGTTTTGCGCCCTGTTTGGTGCCAAGGATAAGGAGGTCAGCCGGGCGTTGGGCAAACAGTCCCACCGTCACCACGCCGGTTATATTGTTTATCTGCTGCTCCAGTTTTATCGGCTCCATGATTTCCAGATTGTGTACATCCAGAATCTGGTTGCCGTTATCG
>JAAETM010000475.1 GCA_024228395.1 bacterium
ACCACCGCCCTTCGATGCGTCGAGCGCACCGATGAAGTTGACCACGTCATTGCCAGCGGGGCACCATGCGTTGCAGGGCGCGAGGTTCTCGACGTAGTTTGGTTTTTGGGAGCTCCAAGAGCCGGTGGCGAGACCGGTTTCGTCACTCTTCACATGGTCGACCAGTTCGCCCACATGGGGCAAAGTTTCGGGAGCTGCTTCGGGAGCGGGGGGCGCCGCGCCGTCGATAGCATCGCGGAACTCGACCGTCTCATAGGCTTCCATCGCCGCCGGGAAGTTGCTTGCCAGGCCCAGGTCCTCGTAGGTTTGCTTGAGGGTCTCGAGCGGCACTTCGTTCAAACGCGCGTAAGCTCCAGCGATCGTCGTATTGACGATCACCACCGAGCGCGTACCGATGCCATGCTTGCGCGCGATCTTGGTGGCATCGATGACACCGACGACGAAGGGCGCGTAGGCTGCACCGACCTGCTCGTCGAAACCTGTCAGCGTGTTCGGCGTGTTGACCAACAGCTGGCCACCCGCGACCAAACCGCCGAGTGTATCGGCGCCCAGCAAACTGTCGTCCAACACGAGAATTTCGTCCGGCGTGTAGACCTTGTTGCGGTTGGTGATTGGCGTATCCGAGACGCGCGTGTAGGCCCGCACCGGGGCCCCCGACCGTTCGCCAGAATAATCACCGAAGGTTTGGACACTGCGGCCCAGGTGTGCGAATACGGAGGCAAGGATTTTGGCGCACGTAACGCCCCCCTGGCCACCGCGCCCGTGCAATCGAACTTCAAAAGACTTCTTCATACTGCTTTGGAGTTTAAATAGAAGTGTGCCGCCGCGGTAGGGAGAGAGGGATCGAATGCCGTAACCAGGGTGTGATTGACCCCAATAATTGACATCTTTGGCTACCTGGTGATGTCGAATGTGCCCCTGCGGCCGGGGCCCAGCTTTGGACGCCTTGAACCGATCATAGGCCCGGCAGGTTCTTGGCGCCCGTACGTGGATACAGTGGGCCTTCCAAGGTCAACGCGGCGCGCACCAGGGCCCGGTTGGCGCGGTAGTGGCGGCGTTTTAGGACGGGGTTTTGTAGGCGGGCGTTGGCGTCTTTCCAGGCCTGCACGGCTCTTGTCATGAAGCGGCGGGACTCGGGGAGCTGCTGCTTGTGCTGCAATACCAGGGCTTGGGTGCAGAGGGCCACGATGCGGTCCTGCAGTTCGGCGCCAACTGTCGAGATCAGGTACAGGGCGCGGTTCGAGAGGGCTTGCGCGCGGGCCAGGTCCTTGGGGCTTGAGTTGGAATCAAATTGTGCCAGGGCGATGCGGGCGCAAATGGTGGAGGCGAGGGCTTCCAAGCGCGGGATTTTGTAATCCTGGGCCAGGGAGACGGCCTGGTGCAGGAGGCGCGTGCCCTTGGCTTGATCGGACTCGGCCAGCAGGATGCCGAGCAGCAGGGTGGCCCGGGTCACGGTGATGCGGTGATCGATCGATTGCGCCATGCGTAAGCCATCGCGCAGATCCAGTTCGGCGCGATCGAGGCGGGCAAACTCGGTAAGCAATCTTCCGCGCCGCACGAGGACTTCGACTTCTAGCGTGCGTTCGCCCGCTTGAGTGGCTAGGCGTTCCGCCAACGCCAGGGAGGCCCACGCCCGGCGCGGGCGTCCGAGCAGGCGATAGCATCGGGAGCGCAAGATTTCCGCTTGGGCTCCACGGGACTGGGCCCTGCGGCGTTTGTCTCCAGAGAGCAGGCGCTTGGCCTGGTTGAAATGTTTCAGGGCCGCCTCCAAGCGGTCCTCAAGAAGGGCCAACTCGCCACGCAGGGTCAGAACCCGAGCGCGTTCTGGGCTTGTCAGGGGCAGAGTGCTAGCCGTTTGCTCAGCCCACTTGGCTTCTTTTAAATCACCCATGCCTGCGGCTAGCTGACCGTAGTCCAGGATGGCCTCCGCTTCACGTTCCACGGCGCCCGCCCGTTGGAAGGATCGTCGGGCGTTGCGCAAGTACTCAGCGGCGCGCTCGTGACTGGAGGTCGCCGCGTTGAAGCGCCCGACCAATAGTTGAACCAGCCCGAGTCGTTTGGCGTCTGAATGTGGATTGAGTTCCAGCACAGCAAGCTTGTTGACAAGCGCTTCTTCCTTGTTGCGCCGTCCAAGTTGGTGGGCCGCTTGCGCACCGAGCACCAAAAACACAAAGGTCTGCTTGTCAAAGTCCTTGGAATCGGCGGCAAGCTGTTTGCGCGCGAACAAACCCCATTCGGCCAGGGATAGGAGGCGGCTGGGGTGTCCACTGCGTTGCAGTGCGCGGATCAGTTTGGGCAATCGCAGCACCAAGGCGCCGTGTTCGCCCGCGCGTTTGAGGTGCCAAGCCTCCTCGAAAGCGGGTCCGATCGAGAAGGGTTTGTCACCCTTGCCGGTCTGGTCAAGTTCCGCCGCCAGGGTTAAATGCAGGCGCTTGATGCGTGTTTTGGGGATCGCTCTTACCAGGGCACGCCGCACCTGATGGCGGCGGAAGCGCACGCTCGATCCGACCCGTTCGAGCCAACCGCCGCGCACCAACTCCGCCTGGTGAAATTCCACCGACTCCGGGGTCGCATCGAATGCTCTGGCCAGCAGCTGGGCATCCATATGGCCTCCTGCAACGGCGAAGCGCACGAGCCAAATGCGTTGGCGCTTGCCAAGTCGTGAATAGCGCGCTGAGAGCGTGGCGGTTTGGCTGCGCGGGAGGGGAATCGCAGCGGGTTCGATGCCCAACTCGAATCCATGGGAGCTGCTTTGCAGGTGGCCCTGCACCTCCAGGGACCACAATAATTCTCGCAATCGACCGGGGTGGCCTTCTGTGTGCTGGAAGAGTTGTTTAGCGAGCGCACGCTGCGGCGTATCGTCGACAAAACTCTCGCGAACAAAACGCAGCATGGCACCTTGATCGATGGGGCCCAGTTCAAGTTGTTCGCACCGCGCGTGGTTTTCCCAAGCGGAGTAAAGGGATTTCAGGGCTTCGTCGCAGCGGGTTTCCAGATCCGAGTGGGCTGCCACGATCATCATCACGGGCAGAGACTCGATAACGTGAACCAGGCGTTCCAGGGTTTCCAAGGTCGACCTTCCACCGAAATTTGCGTCGTCGAGTTGGATCCACAGGGGACCGCGCGAGGCCAGGTGCGCCAGGAATGCGATCAAGGCTTGAGGCTCGGCCAGGGTGGGGGAGTCCTCCTGGGCGGGGGACAAGACGGCGATCAAGGCGTCAGCTTCCAGGGGCGGCAGCAAGTCACGCAGACGTTTCTTGTCATGCTCGCGCGGCGCCGCGTGGCGAGGAAGTGCGAGCCATTGCCTCACGAGCCCACGCAAAACGTGACCGGGGCGCTCCTCCTGGAAAGTACCGATGCGTCCACTGAGCACGGTTGGGAAAGGCCTCTCCAGACGCGCGCGCCTGGCGGCTTCCGACATCAGCCGGGAGCTACCTCCGCCCGTGGGGGCGCTGATCCAGAGCAATCGCGGTTGGTTTTGGGTTTGCACCGCATGCCAGTGTCCAAGGATCTCGGACAGTTCTTTTTCCCGGCCCACAAGGGGCAAGCGCAGGGCGTTGCTCCAGGGGTTGGTCGTATCATCCGCGTTCTGGCCCGACCACGGTTTGGGGCGTTTGAAAAAGGCCTCGCTTTCGCTGAGGGTTGGGCGTGCGGTGGGGTTTGGATCCAAGGTGGCGGCCAACCATTGGTCCATGGCCGGGGAAAGGGAAGCGGCGCGGCTCGAGGGGCGGCGCGCATCGTTGCGCGAGAAGGCCTTGATGATCGCATTCTCCTCGCCGAGCTCAAGTGCCGCGGGGGAAGGGTGCGCCCCCGTTGCTGCTTGGTAGAGCGTGACGCCCAAGGCGAACACATCTCCGCTGGTATCCCATGCTGCGCCGGCCAGGTATTCAGGGGGCAGGTAACCGGGTGTTCCGCGTTCGGAAAAAGGGGATTGAATGGGGGCCGCGAATCCCAGGTCCAACAGGTAGGCGCGCCCTCTCAGATCGAAACGCACGTTGTCGGGTTTGATGTCCCCGTGCACCTGGCCGCGGGCGTGCAAGGCCTTGAGCGCACCCGAGAGGTCGTGGCCAAGGGCACGCAGCTGGGATTCGGGCATGCCGCCTTCGCTCGCCATTTGGGCGAGGGTGGGGCCGTCGAGCAGGGGCAGAATCAACCACAGCCCACCATCCGATAAGCCATGGGAAAGGACCGGCAGCAGGCCTTCATGTTCGATTTCGTTGAGCAGGCTAATCTCGCGCTTCAGCGCCTCGTGGCCTTCCTGGTCTTCGCTCCCGTGCACCTGCTTGAGCGCGACCGGGGTGCCGGCTTTGAGTCCTGCCACCTCTTCGGTGAGGACAGCACGGAACACCCGGGCACTGGCACCGAGGCCCAATAGGCTAGGGCCCGAATCCGAGTCCACACGGCACGGGGCGGGGCCGGAGATCGGCGCGCACATGTTCAGTCCCACTCGGGGCCGTTCTCTTGCTCGGCCTCAGGTTCCGCAGCTTGGGACTCTTCCGGCGCAGGCTCTTCCTCGCCACGGATTTCGGCGTCGTGGGCCAGGGTGTCCTTGATCAGGCTCTCCAGACGCGCGGCATCTGCGATCGAACTGTCATAGACCCAATCCATGCGAGGGATGCGGCGCATGCGCAGGACCGAAGCTACCCGGCGTTGGATGAAGCCCGCCGCATGATCCAGCATATGCTGGGTCTTGGAGTCCTCGCCTTCGTCCCCGAGAACCGAGTACATGATTTTGGCGTGGGTCAGGTCGCTGGTTAGCTTGACCTGCGTGATCGTGATCAGGCTGGCCCGCGGATCCGCAACTTCGTGCTGCAGGCAGTGGGCGGCCCGGCGCTGGATTTGGGCTTGGATACGCCCGATGGTTTTTTCGTTGGCCATTTTTTAGTGCCTTTGAATCAGCGAAAGCCCCCACCCGCGCCCCGCGAATCCCTGGTGGAAGAGCGGAGCAGGAGAGAGGGCTTTCGGTTGGTTTAGATCTCCAACTTGCGTTTGATCTCTTTCACGCTGAAGGTCTCGATGATGTCGCCTTCTTTCACGTCGCCGTAGTTCTTGAGCAGGATACCGCACTCGAAGCCTTCGCGGACCTCGCCAGCGTCTTGCGCTTCACGCTTCAGGGAGCCAATCTCGCCGGTGTAGATCACGCTGTCGTCGCGCAGCAGGCGAACCTTGCTGTTGCGGTTCACGACGCCGTCGAGAACGATACAGCCTGCGATCGATCCGATCTTGGAGGAACGGAAGATGCGGCGAATCTCCACGTGGCCGGTGACCTCTTCTTCGAGGTCGGGGGCCAGGGCGCCTTCCATCAAATCACGAAGCTCGTCGAGCAGTTCGTAGATGACGGTGTAGCGTCGGATGCTCAAGTGGTTGCGCTCGGCTTCCTTGCGGACCTTGCCGGCAACGCCCACCTGGAAGGCCATCAGGATGGCTTCCGAGGTGATGCCCAGGGACACGTCGCTTTCCGTGATCGGACCCACACCGGAGTGCACGATCTTGAACTCGACTTCCTCGTGCACCAGCTTGGTCACTTCGTAGCGGATGGCTTCGAGGCTGCCTTGCACGTCGGCACGTACGATCAGGTTGATGATCGTCTTCTCGGGGCCGCTGCGACCCAACATGGCTTCCAGATCCTTGCGGGGAGTGGTGGAAGCGGCCAGGATCTTGGCTCGGTTTTCGTAGGCACGGTCACTCGCGATCTGCTTGGCCTTGGCCAAGCTATCCACGATGTAGAAAGTGTCGCCCACACCGGGTAGGGCGTCCAGACCGGTGACGGCCACCGGCGTGGCGGGGCCGGCGCTCTTGAGGATTTTGCCCACATCGTCCTGGATAGACTTGATGCGGCCGTAACCCTCGCCTGCCAGCAGGATGTTTCCCTTGGCCAGGCTGCCATCTTGCACGAGCAGGTGCGCCACGATGCCTCGACCCTGTTGGATCTCAGCTTCGAGTACCACGCCGGAGGCGCTGCCCTTGGGGTGGGCTTTGAGGCCGAGTTCGGCTTCGCCCATCAGGACCAGGTGCTGGATCAGTTCATTGATACCGGTGCCCTTGAGAGCACTGATCTCGAACATGGCGGTGTTGCCACCGTACTGCTCGGGAACCAACTCGAAGCCCATCAACTGTTGGATGACGGTGTTCGCGTTGAAGTTCGGCTTGTCGCACTTATTGATGGCGACGACGATCGGCGTTCCAGCGGCTTTGGCGTGGTTGACCGCCTCTTCCGTTGAGGGCTTGACCCCGTCATCACCGGCAACGACTAGGACCACAACGTCCACGGCCTTGGCGCCGCGGGCGCGCATGGCTGTGAATGCGGCGTGACCCGGTGTGTCGAGGATGGTGATCTTCTTGCCGCCTTCCGCGGTGATTTGGTAGGCGCCCATGTGTTGGGTGATGCCTCCCGCTTCACCGTCTGCGACCTTGGTGGAGCGCAGGTGGTCGACCAGGGTCGTCTTGCCATGGTCCACGTGGCCCAGCACCGCTATGGTGGGGGCTCGGTCAATCAGTTCACTGTCCTCCACGGAGTCGCGTTGCTGGATGAACTCTTCCAGGTGCACGTCCTCGGCGGACTTGGCCTCGCGCACTTCGAGTTCGACCTCGTACTCGCTGGCGAGCAGGGTGGCCGTGTCTTCGTCCAGGGAGGCGTTCAGGGTGAACATGCCGTACTGCTTTTCCATGGCCATCTTCTGGACCACGGAGGACTTGAGCTTGAGGCTCTCCGCCAGCTTGGCCACGGTGATGGGCGTGTCGATGGCAACGGTGGTGCCGGAGAGGGGCGACTCGGTGACCTCCACGCGGGGACCGCGGGTGCCGCGGGCTCCACGGCGACTTCCGCCACGGCCACGGGGGCCACTGCGACGCAGGAAGCGTCCTTGTTCGCGCTCACGCAGCTGGGTGGCGGTCAGGTTGCCACGGGGGCCGGTCTTTTCCTTGGGGCCACGGCCGTAGGAAGGACGTACGTCGGGGGTGACATCGTCGCGACCGACCAGTCGGCGCGTTTGATGCTTGCCCTTGGGAGCATTTTGCTTTTGGAAGGTGGAGGGATCGATGAAGCCGATCACGGTGCCCTTGGGGTTGACCACTGCTGATCGCTTGCCCCTTGGCTTGGCCGTTTTGGTAGCTTCAGCGGTGGGCTCTTCCACCCCGGGCTCTTCGGGGGCAGCTTCAGCCACGGGTTCCAGAGCTGGCACAGCCGGAGTTTCCCCGGGCGTGGGGTCGGGGGCTGGAGCTTCTGCGATCGGAGCTTCGGGGGCCGCTTCATCGGCGACCTTCTCGACATCCTCCGCAACCGGAGCCGGGGCTTCGGGAGCAACCTCGACGGCCGTTTCGGGCTCGGGTGTGACCTCTTCTGCTTGTACGGGCTCCGCGACGGGCGCAGGAATCTCCACTTCCGCAGGTTCGGGTGCCACAGCTTCGACGGGTGTCAGCTCCAGTTCGGGGGCCTGACCCTGCTCTTGTGGAGCCGGGGCAGGCGCCTCGGGCTCCACAGGTGCCGCAGTTTCCGCAGTTTCCGCAGTTTCCGGGGCGGGAGCTGCTGCAGGAGCCTTATGCCTAACCTTGCGCTTGAGCAGGTTGCTCGTCGGCGCATCACCGGTCGGGGCGTCTTCTTCCATGGCTACAACGGGCGCGATGCCGTTGGCTTGCAGAAGGCCTTCGGCCTGGACCAACTCGAAGTCGTCCAATGCGGACATGTGTGTCCGGGCTTTGGTGAAGCCGTAATCGCGTAGCTTAGCTGCCAGGTCTTTGCCGGGCATGCCGTAGCGCTTTGCGAGGTCGTGAATTCGTACCTTTTTACTCAACGGGTCTTTCCCTTCGGAGCGTGGGGATCAGGGGGGGGAGGAAGTCGGTTGGCTCGCGTGGGAACCTAGACGTCTTCGGGGGAGGGTTCGGTGGTTTCGACGGCGGGTGCGGGGGCAGGGGCAGGCGTGGCCTGGTCCATGGGCTCCTCGGCGTCGAGGGTGGTGCGGTTTTCGTCGATCTCTTCATCTTTGCCTACGGGAGCGCCTTCGTCACCGAAGTACTCGTTGCGGGTTTTAATGTCGATTTCCCAGCCGCAAAGGCGACTTGCGAGGCGGACGTTTTGCCCGCGTTTGCCGATGGCCAAGGATTGCTGATCCTCGTCCACCAAAACCACGGCGGAGTGGGTCTCCACGTTGGGGTAGATGTTGTCCAAGTGGATCGTAGCGGGCTTGAGGCCGTTCATGATCAAGGTCTCGAGCGAATCGCTCCAGCGGATGATGTCGATGCGTTCGCCGCGCAATTCGTCGATTGCCGCGCGAATACGGGAACCTCGTACACCGACGCAAGCGCCGATGCAGTCCACCTTGGGGTCGGAGGTTTGCACCGCCATTTTTGTGCGGTAGCCCGGCTCGCGGACCACACGCTTGATCTCGATGATGTTATCGGCGATTTCCGGCACTTCCAATTCGAACAAGCGGCGCACCAGGTCGGGGTGCGTGCGGCTGAGTTGGATGCGGACGCGGTTGCCGTCCTCACGCACTTCGACGATGATCGCACGGATGCGGTCGGAGGGGGCGTAGGTCTCGCCGCGCACACGGTCGTCGCGGGAGAGGTAGCCTTCGACCTTGCCCAGGTTGACGACCAGGTCTTGGCCTTCGTAACGCTGAACCACACCGTTGACCAGTTGGCCCACGCGGGTTTCGTACTCTTCAAAGAGCACGTCGCGCTCGGCCTCACGCACCCGTTGCATGAAGCCTTGCTTGGCAGCTTGGGCCGCAATGCGTCCCAGTTCGGCAAGGTCGAGCTCTTCGTACTCACCCTCGTCGTCTTCCATGGTGACAGCACCGGTTTCCCGGTGGATCGTGACGATTAGGTCCTCATCCAGGCCCAAGCGCTTGCGCACCGATACCGCGAGGGATTCCTCAAGGGCACGGAAGATGACCTCGCGGGAAATGTCCTTTTGCGCGTGGAGGAGTTCGATCAGCCTCAGCAGTTCTTCGCCGTTCATGGTAGGGGCTTGTCCGCTTGGGAGAAGGGTGGTTTCGGTATTGGACGGGGCTCGCCAAGTCGCTTAACATGCAAAGAAGTGGGGAGTGACCCCACTTCCGGGCGGGCAGCAACCCGGGTTCGGTAGTGTGCATCGACTATCCTTTTTTGATTGTCCCTGAACTTCAGGGACAGAAAGGGTGCTTGATGAGCCCGCAGTCTGTGCGATAGGGGCTTCCGAGTCAACCGCTGCATGGGTCCTAAGCAGTTTCCAAATGAGCTTTAAAGCGAATTCACAGGATGAATCCAGTCCCGTCGGCTCCGGCCAGGCCTGGCGCGATTTCCTGGAGCGTGTGGAGCGGGTAGCCCCCAGCGAGGCAACCCTGCTCATCCAGGGGGAGCATGGCGTGGGTAAGGGGTGGATCGCGCGGGAAATCCACGGGCTCAGCGGCCGCCGGGAGGGGCCCCTGGTCGAAATCGATCTGTCGGTTGGGAGCCCTTCCCTGGTGGAATCCACCCTGTTTGGCCATGAGGAGGGGGCGTTCACCGGCGCGGAGCGGGCACGGCTCGGTTGTGTTCGGCGTGCGGACAAGGGCACCCTGATATTGGGGGGCTTGGATGATCTGGATTTGAGCCTGCAAGTCAAGCTCCTGCGCCTTCTGCAGGAGCAGGAAGTGGAGCCCTTGGGGGCAGAAGAGCCTATTCCGGTGGATGTGCGTATCGTCGCCACCGCGACCAAGGATCTGCGAGAGCAGGTGGAATTGGGCACTTTCCGGGAGGACCTTTATTATCGCCTGGCCGTGGTTCAACTCGAGGTGCCCCCTCTCAGGGTCCGATTTGAGGGCACGGAAAACTGGTTGCCGGCCCTGCTCAAGGCGGCGGCGAAGGATGTGGGGCGCGGTGAGCGAGAGTTGAGTGCCGGGGCGTTGGCTAGGTTGGCTGATTACTCTTGGCCTGGAAATGTGCGGGAGCTTGAGAATGCCCTGCAGCGGGCCCTGGTTTTGGGGCCAGAAGGCGGGGAGACCATCAAAGCTGAAGAATTCAATTTCCTAGCGGACTCTTTGGCCGGGCATGGCGGCGCGCGGGATTTGGCCCGGCAGGCACTTTCCACAGGAGTAGAAGTCGAGAACTTGGTGGGCCACCTCCTGCAGGAAGCGCTAAAAGAGCACCGGGGCAAGGTGGCTGCTGCGGCCAGGGCGGTGGGACTTTCGCGCAAGGCTTTCGAGTATCGTTTGACCAAATGGCAAGGCGAACAGGAAGGCGGGCAGGAAAGTGCGGAGGAGCAGGCTTGAGATCTACTTCTTGGGGGCTGGCGCTCATTTTCGCTGCACTATCGCCCTCATTGGGCATCGGAAACGGTGTCCTTTGGCTAGGATTTCCCAATTCCATCCAGTCTGCTGGGCAGTCCGAAAGGCGCTTGGCGGAGTTTCCGACCATGGAAAAGATGGCGGACAGCTCGGACCGGAACGAGCGGTCCACGGCCTTGCAGTGGTTTCTGGACCCGGAATGGGGTGGACAGGCCTCCGACAAGCGCGTTCGGACGGCCCTACGACGCGTGGGCGTGGAAACGGATTTGGAGATGGTCCGGCGTTGGCGCTTGGCCCTGGCCACGTGGGATTCGGACCTGGCCCGGCGATGGGTGGAAGGGGAGGTGGCCCGTGGCCCCTTGGAAGAAGCTTTGGAAATAACCAAAGCCCTTCAAGCCAACCGGCAAAATGCCGGGTTGTTCAGGCGACTGGTCTATCACCTGGTGGATCCGGCCCCTGAAAAAACACTTCCCGTTCAGGTGGCCGCCGAGCTGCTCCCCTTATACGCACGCACCCTGGTGGACGCTCCTCCAGGTCATTTGACTGCCGCGCATGTGGCGCCCCTGGTCGCAGCCTTCAACCATGCGGATGGCCGATTGATGTTGGCCGCATTCAAGGCTTTCGATGAAGCGATGCTGCGCCTCAACGAGTTGGACGAGGATGCCAGGACGGAACGTGTCCTGGCGGTGTTCATGGAGGGCGGAGTGGACGCGCGCCTGGTTTACTTTGAGCAGGCGTTGAGTGCGTTTAGCCCGCGGGGGGAAGGGGCCTTGGCCCTGCAAAGCGCCCGTGCCCTGCAGCTGCATGTGGCCCGTGGCCATCGTGATATGGGGGAGAGCAGCGCGGCACAAAGGGCTTGGCGTTTTAGAGCCCTGTACTTGGCTGGATTGGCTCAAATCTCCCAGGGAAATGTGGACGAAGCCAGCGCAGATCTACGACGCGCTTTGCAGTTGACAGACCATGCCCTGCGGAGTTTTGGCGATGTGGACATTCAAGGTTCCGATGAAGTCGTTTCGCGCCAGAGGCGTAGCGAATACCTAGACGTCTTGCAGGAGCGCGTACTCGCACTGTTGGCACTCAATTTGGCTGAGATTCAAGGCGGGCAAGGACCCCGAAGCGATGTTTGCTTGCAGCGAGCCAGGGAAGCCCATCGTTTGCACTTGCAGGGCCAAGTGCTATTCGCAGGCTTGTACGGAATCGCCCTGGGAGGCTGGGATTCGCTGTTTGATGGGCGTTTGTCCCCCTATCGCCTGTTGTTTCACGGTCGGCGCTTTGGGGATGGTTTGACGTTGGGAGAGCTCTTGAAAATGGAGTTTGAAATCGGGCGTTGCCTGGCGAGTGTGGCCCCCCTCGAACTTCCTGGCTTTGAACCCTACCCCGTGTCACACCCGAGCATTGGGGATCCGCTTGAAGATCCTGAAAGGCGCGATTGCATGGGGCAGATCCAAATGGCTCGATTGGATCGCTTGGCGGTTGAAATCGATGCCATGGGGGAGCGCATCGGAAGTGTGCAATCTTCTCCTGGTACACGTGTGCCCGAGGCGGAGATCGAGGTGTACACCCGTCTGGAAAGGCAGCGCCGGATTCTCCTGCGACGCATCGAGCAATCCGAGGGATCCGATCGTCGCAGGATGCTGCTCGATCTGCGCGTTCCAGGTCGGCAGGCGTTGCGTTTGTCCCGTGGCCTGCGCGCGGCGGGCGAGATGCAGCGGGCGCGAAAACTCATAAGGGAATTTAAGAAAGACCTGACCGGAAATGGAATTTCGGACGCTTGGTATTACTTGGGTCAGGAGCGCTTGGCGCGTGCAGATTTGGAGTTGGGGGCCAACCTCAGCGATGCGGACAAGCCGCTGGAAGCTCAGCGTTCGTTGGAGGCTGGCACGGAGCGCTTGCAAGCCATTTTGCAACGCCTGCAAGAAGCCGGAGCCGGACCCAAAGCCCTGGAGCCTTACCGGGATTTGCTGGCGGGAGCCCTGGTGAGTTTGGCCGTGCACGCCAACGTGCGGCTGGGGAAACCGGAGCAGGCCTTGGCCTATTACGAGCGCGCCTACGCCTTGAAACAGGACGATTTCATGCGTGTCCTGTTGGCTTGTTATCGGGCCCGATCGGGCAAAGTCGCTGAGGCTCGCAGTTTGCTGAACTCGGTGGCGGTGGCCCCCTCGCTCTACTACAACCTGGCGTGCACCCATGCCCTATTGGGGGATCGGGACCAGGCCATGTTTTGGCTCGGTAAGGAATTTGCGGAGAATCACCCCGAACCTGCAAGTCTTCAGCGCCAGAGGATTTGGGCCCGTCAGGATCCGGATCTGGTGTCTCTGCGCAAGGATCCCGGATTTCAGGCCCTGGTGGGAGGGCGCTAGGCAAGCGCTTTATCGGGATCGGAAGTACTCTGGCATTTCAATTCAAAGTGGGCCAGGGCTTGAGGGGTCAGGGGCTCTGCTCTAACATCCCCGGCGTGCCAAAGGCACTCCAAGACGCCAATTTGGGCGCCCCAACCCCGCGGAACCCCCGTAGACCCCCCATGAAACTTTTCGCTCTCACACTCGCACTTGGCTTTGTGGCCATGTTCTCTACCCCCGCCCTGGCCCAGCCCAGCATCGAGGGAGATGTCTGGATGGACGATTTTGACAAGGCTGTCGAGGTCGCCAAGAAAGAAGGCAAGAGCCTTCTGGTCGACTTCACCGGTTCCGACTGGTGTGGCTGGTGCATCAAGTTGCACGAGGAAGTCTTTGCCCATGAGGAATGGGAAAGCGTCGTCACCAAGGACTACGTCCTGGTGTCCCTCGACTTCCCCCGCGGCGAAGACGCCAAGGCGAAGGTCCCGAATCCCGAGCGCAACGACGAACTGTCCAAGAAGTACGGCGTCCGTGGTTTCCCCACGATCCTGCTCATGACTGCTGACGGTGACGTCTTCGGTCAAACCGGTTACCAGAAAGGTGGTCCGGCTGCTTACCTGACACACATGGCTGAGTTGAAGGCCAAGGGCATGCCCGCCCTGGTGGCCTCCCTCAAAATGAGCGAGAAGTGGGCCGCCGCCGAAGGCGACGCCCGCGTCGGCGTTTGGAATGAGGTGGCTGCATTCATCGAGCGCGTAGGCACGGACACCTCAGGCGCCAAGCGCCTGCTTCCCATCATTCAGGAAGGCCTGATGATGGATCCTGAAAACAAGCAGGGCATCTTTGCAAAGGCCCTGGGCCTCGTGATGCAAATGGGCGAGTACAAAGCTGAGTACTTCGACAAGGCTCTGGCCTTGGACCCCAAGAACGAGAGCGGTCTGTACGAAGCGGCCCTGGTCGGTCGCATCCAAAATGTCAGCAGTGAAGAGACCATGTTGTCCTCCTTGGAAGCCGTCAAGGCATACAGTGTGGTCGGCAAGGTCAACGACAATGCCAACGCTATCCGTATCTACAGCATCGCTGCATTCTTTTCCATGCGCCACAAGCAGGACATGACTCTGGCGAAGGTCTTCGCTGAGAAGTCCGCTGCTTTGGGAGGCAAGGACGACGCTGAATTCGGCGAACTCGTGAACAAGATTCTCGACGCTGAAGAAGAAAAGGCCGAAGAAAAGGCCGAAGAAGAAGTCGTCGAAGAGCACGGCGAAGGCGACGGCCACGATCACTAGGGTCGACCACCCGTCCATTGCAAGCGGCCCCGCTTCTCGGCAGAGAAGCGGGGCCGCTTTGTGTATGCCTGCATGATGATTGACTCGAAGATGAAAGTTCTTCCGGGACCTGGCCACAGGGACCGAAGGGAAGCGTAAGGGCGGAACCGCGAGGGACCGTCTGAAGGAAGCGTGAAACGAAACTGCGAGTCGACGCACAGAAATCGGATACGAGGCGTGGTGGAGCAGGACGAGCTGGCACGAGACAGCGAAGCTTTTGTGACCAAAGCAAGGCGACGTAAATCCGGCGATTGTGCAGTGAAGGTTGATCATCTTACCCAGGCCATGTTTCCCTAGCAGGGGCTGGCTCGCTTTATGCCTGAAAGGGCGACGCCTCCGGAAGGCGGAGCGAGAAGTCAGCAAAGGCCATAGTAGGCGGCGCGAGCCGCTGAAGGGCCGAACGATAGAAAGGAAGCAACGACTATGAAT
>JAAETM010000476.1 GCA_024228395.1 bacterium
TGCGCCGCATGCGCCGGGATGAGTTCTCACGCCGTCTGATGCGAGAGACCGAGATAACCCCCTCCGATTTCATCTACCCGGTATTCATACTCGAGGGTCAGAGCGAACGCGAGGCGGTAACCTCGATGCCCGGAGTAGAACGCCTGAGCATTGACCTGCTGGTACAGGAGGCAAAACAGGTTCACGCCCTTGGCGTCCCAGCCATTGCCCTGTTTCCAGTCACACCACCAAAGGCAAAGTCTGAGGATGCCCGTGAGGCATTTAACCCTGACGGCCTGGCCCAGCGCGCAGTACGCGCACTCAAGGATGCCGTGCCAGAACTAGGGGTTATGACCGATGTAGCCCTGGACCCCTTCACCACCCACGGCCAAGACGGGCTGATTGATGCATCCGGGTATGTAATAAACGACGAGACCGTAGAGGTGCTGGTGAAGCAGGCCGCATCCCACGCCGCAGCCGGTGCCGACATGGTCGCCCCCTCCGACATGATGGATGGCCGCATTGGAGCCATCCGTAGCATCCTGGAGGCAGAGGGACACATCCACACCCGCATCATGGCCTACTCCGCAAAATACGCCCCCAGCTTCTATGGCCCCTTCCGCGATGCCGTAGGATCGGCTGCCAACCTGGGAGGCGGCAACAAGTACACCTACCAGATGGATCCGGCCAA
>JAAETM010000477.1 GCA_024228395.1 bacterium
CTGGCCGAGTTCGTGTAGCTCCTGGCTGCGCTCGCGCATGGTATCCCGGTCTACCCGTCGTGGCATCTCTGCCGCCAGGGTGCCGGTGCGTGGTGAGAAGGCAAAGATGTGCAGATGACCAAAACCGGTAGCGCGGATAAACTCCAGAGACTCCTGCCACTCAGGTTCCCCCTCGCCGGGAAAGCCGACGATGACATCGGTGGTGATGTTGAAGTTGGGGATCCTGGCCCTGGCGTCAGCCACCAGGCGGGCAAACTCGCTTTTTTTACAGCGCCGGGCCATGCGGCGCAGGACGGTGTCTGATCCACTTTGCAGGGGGAGGTGCAGATGCGGCATGAAGCGTGGATTTTCATACAGTGACCAGAACTGTGGCGGCAGGTCCCACGGCTCTACCGCACCCAGGCGTAGTCTGGGGATGTTGGTCTGCTCCAATACCTGCTGAATCAGTTCGGTGAGGGTGCTACCCAGATCACTGCCGTAGCCGCCGATGTGGACCCCGGTCAGTACCGCCTCCTGAATGCCCTCGGCGTGCAGCTGGTTTATCTCCTCTACCACATCGGTGATGGGACGGCTTCTCTCGTCGCCGCGGGCCAGGGTCACGACACAGAAGGTGCAGTTGTAGCGGCACCCGTCCTGTACCTTAACAAATGCTCGCTGCCGACCTCGGGCCAGCAGGGAGTTTACCCCGGGTTCCGTGGCCAGTTGCGGCATGCTCTTCAGCTTGAGTTCCGCGCTGACGATCTCCACCAGCCGGTCCTTGTCCTGATTGCCGATGACCAGATCCACTCCCATCTCCTGGGCGGTGGTCGCTGGGTCCAGTGATGCGTAGCAGCCGCTCACCACCAGCTTGGCCTCAGGGTTGCGGTGATGTGCCCGGTGCGTCGCCTGGCGGGTTTTGCGCCCCGGCGCTGCGGTTACGGCCCAGCTGTTCACCACCACCAGATCGTCCTGTTCCAGCACCTGGGTCAACTGGTGTCCATGCTCCTGAAACTCACGGGACCAGCTC
>JAAETM010000478.1 GCA_024228395.1 bacterium
ATCATCGTGGACGAAGCCCATCAACCGGACAGCGACTTCCTTTGGAAGGGCAACATAGACCTGGACAAGCTGCGTATTTTGGTCGAGGAGCATGGGGCCGAAAAGATCGCCTACATCTCCTTTGAGCACTCGGTCAACATGGCCGGCGGCCAGCCCGTGTCCATGGACAACATGAAGCAGGTGTACGACTTTTGCGCCGACCGGGACATCCCCGTGTTCTTCGACGCCACGCGCATGACCGAAAATGCCTACATGATCCAACAGCGTGATGTGCGCTATCACAAGACTCCCGTACGCGACATCATCCGCGAGATGATGCTCTATGGGGACGGTTGCACGGTGAGCGGCAAGAAGGACTACCTGATCAACATCGGTGGCATCCTGGCCTTCCGAGACAACAGCAAGTGGCGCAAGCAGGCGGAGGAACTCCTGCGCATCTATGAGGGCAACGTGACCGATGGAGGCCTATCCGCTTCCGACCTGGCCGCCATCTCGCGCGGCGTGGTCGAGATGCTCGACGACCGCTACATTCGAGCCCGCGTGCAGCAAACGGAATACTTGGGCGCCCAGCTGATCAAAGCCGGTGTACCCATCGTGACACCTGCAGGAAGCCACGCCATTTTCCTGGACGCCAAACGCTTCCTACCCCACGTGCCGCAAGAGGCCTTCCCGGCCCAACGCCTGGCCGCCGAGATCTACGTCGAAACCGGAGTGCGCCCCATGGAGCGCGGCAACGTGTCCAAGGGCCGCAACCCCAAGACGGGAGAGAACTATTGTCCCGCCCTCGAACTGGTGCGCTTGACCATCCCGCGGCGCGTCTACACCAACGACCATATGAAAGCCGTGGCCGAAGGCATCATCCGACTCTACCGGCGCCGCCACGAGATCGGAGGTCTGAAGTTCACTTACGAACCCGAACGCCTACGCTTCTTCCAAGCCCGCTTCGAAGCTCAAGACAAGTGGGCAACGACGCCGGAGAAACTGGAGCGCGGCCTCACCACGGTATAGCACAGAGCTGGGACAATAACTTCCGCTAATCGGAAAGCAGGGGCGTTGCGTTTGGCAGCGTCCCTGCCTTTCTATTGGCGAGAGAGCGCTCGTAGGACACGCACTTGCTGAGCTCGTTTGTCCCGCATTTAAAGTGCTTCTACCGCTACTCTTCCGCGACCTTGAGAACCGACCACCAAGGACCGTGCGCGCGCCCAAGCGACGCTTCCCAAAACCAGACGGGTACGTCGGACCATGTCTTGCCCGCGGGACCGCGCACTTGCTCGCTTACGATTACCGTGCGACCGTCGCGGGTGGCGCGTGCCTGGCCCCAGGCGCTGCCGTCCATATCCGTTAGCGGAGGCAGTTCTTCCCAGGTCCAACCGGTGCCTTGGAAGCAGGCCGAGGCCGGGTGCATGTGTCGCGAGGGTGCTGCGATCCAGCGCAACAGGTACTCAGACTCGCCGTCCGTGAAGCGCTTGACGTGGGTTGGAAAGAGCGCGTAGAAACGTTCCTCCCGCGGGCCCAGCGGAACTTCGGTGAGCAGTGCGCCGTCGAGTTGGACCGGCCAGCCGGGAAAACCCTCGGGTGTAGGTTGTGGCCCGATCTCCTCAGGGAAGGCGAGCGGAACCAGGGCAGCGAGGGCCAATACCATGCCCAGGGCGATCAGGTCCCGCATTGGGATGGCTCCTCGGAATGGACTCCATTCTGGCCCATGGGGCCCGAATTCGAAGGATTGCGAACCCAGTTGCGGGTTCCCCAAAGCATGCCGAGACCGACCAAAGCAAAGCTCACGAGGCCGATGCACTCGTGGGCCCAGGCGGGGGCCTCAATCAGACCCGCCTCGATGTAGAAGAGCGCTGCCGCGCGCAAACCGTTGGCCAAGAGCAGGCCACAGAAGCCAATGCCTGCGAGCAAAGCCGTACGACGCGCGCCGAGGTCGAGGGCCATGGCGAGGGCGAAGGTCAGCAACATTCCCGACCAGAGCATGCGGATACCGCTGCAGGGCGCATCGACGAAGACCGATGTGCCGCTCCATTCGAGGGCCGTGCCCCGGGCGGTGACGTCGAGCAGGCCGAGGCTCAATATGCCTGCTGCAAGTTTGGCGCAGGTGGCGCGCAGCGGGTAGCCGAGCTGGAATTGAAAGAGCGGAACAAAGGGCTGGGCGAGCAGCAGAATGCCGTGCAACCCCGCCGAGTAACGACGGCCCAACCAGAGCGGGGCAATGACGAGGGTGAGCGTGGTTGCGAGCAGTGCGCCGCGCACTTCAGGGGGTGTGCAAGGGAAGAGCGCAACTTGCAGCAGGATGACGAGGGTCGCGGAAAGGAAACGCCTGGGGATGTGCACTGTGGGGCGGCGCATGAGGATGGTCAGCACCCCGGCCAGGCCGAGGGCAATCAGCTCCCAGCGTTGGGTTGAGACGTAGCGCACCTGCAATGCGTATCCGTGCACGATACGCCAGTGGCAAACCAGCACGAGTAGGGGCAGAAGCACGGGCATGACCGCCGGGCTGAGCAACATCCTAAAGCGTGCGCTCAAACCGGTCACGGCCAGGTCCTCGGTCGTTCGGGCAGGCTCGCTCGATCCGTGGGACCGTTTGGAAATCTCCTCGCTCAAGCGGCGACCCTCCCGCGTAGAACGACGATGCTGAGCAAGGCTGCGGAGAGCAGCAACAGCGCGATGGTCTCGGGCTCGGGCACACTCGGTACCTCATCGACGGTGACCGGCTTGAGACCATGTTGGTCGAACTGGGCTTGGGTTTCGAGCACAACCGCACCGGTGCGCGGGGTGACCAGGTGGTGGCGTAGGGCGAGTTTGACACCCGACTCGCGGGAAGAGGTATTGGGAAGTGCCTGTAGGGTGGAGGCCTCGTCCCCGGCCCACAGCCGGGCGAGGTGCCCTGAGGCAGGTTGGGCATCGATTGGCAGATCGTCGAGGGGCATCCGCTCACGCACGAGTTCGTAGTGGCGCGCGCCGGCGGTGAGTTTGCGCAGAAGGCGCGCGAGGTCATTGGCTAGTAAGCCTGTTCGCGGTTCGGTGATTAGGGCGGGGTGGTGGGCAAAGTCGGCCACGAGTCGGTTGATTCCGGGGACGGCCGCGAGGGCATGGATGTGGGTCGTGCCACTTGAACGTTCGAGCCGCTGTTCGAGGCTCGCGGTCCCCGAAAAGGTCACGGGCTGGACCCCGTAAATCCAAACGACAGCGCCGCCCGATTGTTCCTGTGCCATATCGAAAGCCGCAACCAAGGACGGAGCCGCGTTGATGCCGCCTTCAAATTCGTGCCCCTGGATGAAGCGCTTGAGGTCCGCTTGTCTAGCGGGGGAGGAAACGTGCAAGGACTCGAATTGGCCCGGGGACCCGCCAGCGACGATCAGTCCGAGCTCTGTCCCGTCTGGTATCTGATCCAGGGCGATGGCCAAAGCCTCACCGGCCCCGTCCATTCCCGCGCCACCGTCGAGTACCAGCATCAGGCGGCTGATGGCATCGCGGGTGACCGGTTTGAGGGTTTGCAGCACGGCCTGATCGGAATCCTCAGCACCTTCGGGGGCCCATGCTTTTGGGATCAAGGCGTCGAGGGAGATGCGCACGGCGTTGGCTTGTTCGTCGAAGCTAGAGGGGGGGAGCGCACCGCGGGCCAGCAACTGCCCGGTGCCGGGGCTGGCGATCACGAGGCCCTCAGGCAGTTCCAAGTATTTTCCGCGGCCCTGCAGCCAGATCTCGTGGGCGAGATCTCCGGTCAGTGCAAAGTTACGCTCGAGGAAACGTGGGAAACTCAAAGTGCCCTCAGGAACTACGGTTCCGGGAGTCAGCAGAAAAGGGGCCGAGATGCCTAGACGGGTGCGCAAGGTTCCGCCGGCGGGTACGGGGAAGCACTGGACAAGGACCTGGTCGGTGCCCGAGTGGGTGACCAGCACCGGGTCACGGCGTTGC
>JAAETM010000479.1 GCA_024228395.1 bacterium
CCCAATGGGGAGCTCTCGCCGCTTCGCGACTCGTGCCAGACTTTTCCGGGGCCTCCGGCCCCAGATACCTGGGCCATCCGGCCCAACTACACCCAACCCCGATGGGTAAGTGTAATTGTCGTTAATGGGGCAATGTAATTGTCGCTGAGCACTCGTGGTCCTTGCGGTAGATGGGTACGATGGCGACGTGGATGGGGGCGAGCTTGGGGGGCAGGACCAGGCCATCGTCGTCGGAGTGGCTCATGATCAGGGCACCGATGAGGCGGGTTGAGACGCCCCATGGTGTTTGCCAGACGTACTCGCGTTCGCCTTCTGCGTTTTGGAATTGCACGTCAAAGGCCTTGCCGAAGTTCTGACCCAGGTCGTGGCTGGTGCCGCATTGAAGGGCCTTGCCGTGGGCTTTGGGTGGGAGGGGCCTAGGTACGCGGGGCGAGGCTTTTGTGTTGGTTCTCAGAATGGTACACGGGTGGGTAGCAGGGGTATTGGTCCGGTACGGCGGGTGCGGGCGTGCAAGAGGAGATTGTACGGAAGGCCTGAGCCGGACACTCTCCCTCCACCTATGCGATCACGCCCACCCCCGGCTCCGCCGGGAGGGGCGTGATCGCATGCGGAAGGATCGTCTCCGGCACCCACCCTCCTCGCGGGCGGGGCGGGGTTGGTTTCGTTTGGTTTGGATCCATGTGGGTGATTTGGTTGACGCCATTGGGGAGGAA
This sequence comes from bacterium, assembly GCA_024228395.1. Taxonomy (GTDB): domain Bacteria; phylum Planctomycetota; class UBA1135; order UBA1135; genus NORP259. Next base: position 714 of record JAAETM010000479.1, read on the forward strand.
TGTTGGTCTCGCTTTGGTATAGGGTAGTGGGTTTGCGGCTGGGTGTTGGGTGAATTGTGGGGTATGCTTGTTCACTTCTCGCGCATTTGTTTTCGCTCGCAATTGTGTTTGCGGCCTTGTGCGCAGTTTCCCGCAATCATCTCTGAATCCCAGAAGGCTCTCTATGTTTCGACTCAAATCAACCCTTCCCACTCTAGCCTTGGTCTTGGCCTCTGGAGCATTTGCGCAAAATGCGGGTACGTCGTTTTGCAATGTTACGAACAACTCCACGGGTATGCCTACGACTTTGACTGGGTCGTTTGGTAGCGGTGTGGGTAGCGACTTGCACTTGGAGGTGACCCAAGGGGTGCCGGGCGAGTTGGCTTATTTCCTTGCAGGTAATGAGGCCACATCGGGTGTGGTAATCAGCAATGGGCTCAACTGCTTAATCGGCACGGGAACGGCGCAGATGTTTCGGTACAACGTTGCGGGCAGCCCTTCGAGCTCGATTGGGCGCTTTGACAACGCGGGCGTGTTCCAGAACTTCGTGGGGACGTCTGCGGTTGGTAGCGGTTTTGACGTTCCCGATACGATCCCGGGTAGCACTCCGATCACGATCATGAGCGGAGACACTTGGCACTTCCAGGTTTGGCACCGGGACCGGGCCGTGCAGACGAGCGATTCGAACTTTTCTAATGGTTTGAGTGTTACGTTCAGCTACCCGCCGCAACCGGTTGCGGGGATGGTGCGGATTCCGGCCGGGTCGTTTGACATGGGGTCGAATGCGGCTGGCGGGCCACCGTACTACGACGACGGCAACCAGCAGCCGGTTCACAATGTGACGATTAGCGAAGCGTTTTGGATGGGGGAGCATGAGGTGACCCAGGCGGAGTACCAGGCGTTGATGGGTTCGAATCCTTCAAACTTCCCCGGCCCGAACCTGCCGGTGGAGCAAGTTAGCTGGAACGATGCCCGCGCGTACTGCACGGCCCTGACGGCACAGGAAATGGCCGCAGGTAATTTGCCGACGGGTTACGAGTATCGATTGCCGACGGAAGCTGAGTGGGAATACGCCTGCCGCGCAGGAACGACAACTGAATTCAACGTGGGCGCGGATCTCTTTTGCGCGGACGCACGTTTTTGGTACAGCTATCACAGCACCAGCTCTTGTGGCGTAAGCAGTGCTGCAGGGACGATTGACGTGGGAAGCTATTCAGCAAACGCCTTTGGCCTATACGACATGCACGGCAACGTTTGGGAGTGGTGCCTTGATACCTATGCGAGCTATTCTCCGGGCGCAGTCGTTGACCCGTTAGTGACGGGCGGCTCTGTTCGGGTCTTCCGCGGCGGCGGCTGGGGCAATGGCTCCGTCGATTGCCGGTCCGCGTACCGGAGCAGCGGCAGTCCTGGAAGCTCGGACTTCGTTATTGGGTTCCGGGCTGTGTTGGCCTTAGTTCTCGTGCCCTAGTCAAGTCAAGAGGCGGGAACTCACCAGCGAAGGCACGGAGGCCCAGGGCGGAGCCGGGCCGTAGATGCCGTAGCGGGTGGGTTCCCCCAGCGGCGATTCGATCTTGCCTCGGACACAACGTCAGACCCTCATTCGTCGCTTTGAAGGCGATGAATAGGGGTCTGTCGTTTTATCCGTTCCGCTTAAGACAATTGCTTGGCGCGTGAGCCGGGCGTGGAGTCGTTCTTGTAAGGGTACCGTGTCGGGACAACTTCGATCGCTTATTGCTCCGTCTTCAATCGATTCTTGCGCGCACCATAAAGAAAGCAGGGGGCCCAGCGTGTGCGGGGCCCCCTGTTGGGTGAAGCGGGTTGGCTTCTTAGTAGTTCTTGGAGAACAGGACGCGTTGGGCGCTGGGGTTGCCGGTTTTGATGCAGACGCCCGGTTCGGCGGTGGGGCCGTCTTCTTCGTAGGGGATGCAGCGGATGGTGGTTTTGGTGGCGTCTTTGATGGCCAGTTCGGTTTCGGAGGTGCCGTCCCAGTGGGCCCAGACGAAACTGGATTCGCCGTCTTTGAAGAGTTCGGTGAAGTCGTCCCAGGAGTCTACGCTGACTGTCTTGGCCTCACGTCGGGCGAGGGCGCGGTCGTAGAGCAGGGTTTGGAAGGCGTCTAGGCGCTCGCCGACTGCGATGCCGAGGCCTTCCCAGGGCAAGGACTCCTTCTTGGGGCGGCCGCGTTCGTCGGGCTCGGAGATGCGCATCTTGGCCATGACGCATTCGCCTTCCAGGTCGCGGGGCCGAGCTCGAGGCGGATGGGGACGCCGCGTTGCTCCCAGTGGTAGTACTTGGCGCCGGGCTTGATGCCTTCGCGGTCGTCGACTTCCACGGTGAGGCCGTCGGCGCGCAGTTCACCGGCGATGCGGTTTGCGGCTTCGAGTACGGCGATGCGCTCGTTGCTCAGCGACAATTACACTTACCCACCGTGTTGCCTCACGTAAAAATGTTACCGAGCATCCTCATGGGAATGCTACCGGGGGTCCGAGCGTGTTTGCGGCCTAGGACTCCAGGGGCGAGGGGCCCCGGGCCAGAGCAAAGCTCTGGTGTGGGCTCGACCCGACCCACCTCCGGTGGGTCACCCCCGCGGGGGTGCGCGTCTGAGACCGCTTCTCAATTAGGTGTTGGGCGTACAGCTCCATCGGATACAAGAGCCTCGGGTTGCTGATGTAGGTGGCTCAGAGTCCACAGGGGGTCGAGTTGCTGCGGAGGACTTGGGAGGTTCCGGATCCACGAAAATCAGTTGGCGAGCTGCATGGGCTCG
>JAAETM010000480.1 GCA_024228395.1 bacterium
GAGCCTTGGAGGAATTTCTCCTGGATGCGCCTGATGACCATCAACTGGCGATATTCCTCAGGGAGCATTTGGACCGCGAACGCTGCCCAATAACGCTACATGCGGCCTGAGGCTCCCCACTCAAACCCTGCACTCTCAAGTCAAGTAGAGCTACATTGAGCGTATAAATTCCACTACCGGATCCCTGCAAGGGAAAGTGATTGGGCATCAGGACTCTCATAGCCCCATTGTATCCAACGCTGAAGGCCCCCGAGAAGTTGGGGCTAGCTCCGGGCCCGGTCCATGATTCGATCCGTTGACAATGGGCAACTCTATCGATCTGCAAAGGGGGGAGGATCTCCAGATCGACGCGGTCTCACCGGGAAACCGCTGATGACCAATGATTGGCCGGGTCTTTCCAGTCAGGGCATGCCCGGCGCCCAGTTGCCGAATCGACCGCAGGCCAAGCCCCCATCGACGCCAGCGCCGACTCGCCTACCACGGCACCTTCCCCACCTCGGCGTCCCGAAACCTGGGCAGTTGGCCACCATGACTTCTAATACCGCGAAGCCCGAACTCGTCGCGCACTCTGGTCTCCCACCGAAGTGATTCCGGTGATACCGAGTCACCGTTTCACCGAACACAACTCGCGGCGGATTGATATCCTGGGCCGTGATGAACTATGCCACACACACGCTTTTGTTTGCCCTCCTGTTGTCCACAAGTGCTTTGGGGCAGTTTCCAGTGGGGTTCCAGGAGCTTCCGCTCATGCCGAAGGCGGTGGGGTCTTCCGCGACCGGGGATTGGCTCCTGGGCGGGGTTGATTCTCCTGCTGGAGTGTATCGGTCGGGGTCGGATTTGGTCCTGGACAACGGGCTGCTGCGGCGCACGTTTCACCTAGTGCCTACCGATAACGGCTGTGGCGTGGGAACCGTTGCGTTGGAGGATTTATCGGAGGACACTTCGCTGCTGCGCGCTGTTCGACCGGAGGCCCTGGTTCGTGTGAACGACCAGGAATGGTCGGTGGGTGGGCTCGCGGGGCAGCCCAATCATGCCTACCTGGACCCGGATTGGGTGACGGCGTTGGTACCCGCCGAAGGGGCGCTGGGTTTGAGCGCCCTGCACACGGGACCCATCGAAGCGCGCATGGAATGGGGGCGGGTTCGTCACCACACGCCCGATGCGAACTGGCCGCCGGCGGGTGTGCACCTGACCCTAGTTTTCGATTGCCCGAAACCGGTGTTTCAGGTGCGCGTACACTACGCGCTCTACCACGGCTTGCCGGCTTATTCCAAATGGCTTGAGGTCGAGAACATGGGCACCGAGTCCATCAACCTCGACCGTTTCACCTCGGAGATTCTGGCCGCGGTTGAACACTCCTCGTGGGTGGAGTCCCGCGGGCTGGCGCAGCCCCATCCGGATCTGCACGTGGAAACCGACTTTGCCTTCGGCGGAATGTCCGCGCCCAACGCCAATCGCTTGGCCGTGCACTGGCGGAAGGACCCGGCCTACGAAACCCAAGTCAACTACGAGCGCACAACGCCGTGTTTGCTCGAGGTCAGCCCCACCCTAGGTCCGAACCAGACCATCGCCCCCGGCGCCGCTTGGACCAGCTTCCGGGCCTTCGTCATGCCCCTCTCCGGCGATCGAGAACGCCGTGGATTGGCCCATCGCAAACTCATCCGCACCGTCGCCCCCTGGGTCACCGAGAACCCACTCATGATGCATGTGCGTTGGTCGGACGACACCACCGTGCGCACCGCCATCGATCAATGCGCCGAAGTGGGTTTCGAGATGGTGATTCTAACCTTTGGTTCCGGCTTCGATATCGAGGACGAGAGCGAGGCCAACCGGACACGCATGCGCGCGCTCGCGGATTACGCGCACTCAAAGGGCATCGAACTCGGGGGTTATTCGCTACTTTCGAGCCGGCGCTTGCAGCCGGATTCGGACAACTGCATTCATCCGGAAACTGGCGAGCCAGGCGGCAACATCCACGGATTCTGCCCGGCCCTCGCCTCCGATTGGGGTCAGACCTACTTCGAAAAGCTCTATGCCTTCTACGAATCCAGTGGATTCAGTCTGCTTGAGCATGACGGCTCCTGGCCCGGTGATCCCGATGCTGCCGCCCGGCCGCCCTTGCAAAAAGGGTTGGCCGACTCGCGCTGGGTCCAGTGGCGCATCATCACCGACTTCTACAGCTGGTGTCGAGGTCGCGGGATCTACCTCAACGTGCCGGACTATTACTACCTTTCCGGATCAAATAAATGTGCCATGGGCTACCGCGAAACGAACTGGTCCCTGCCACGCGCCCAGCAACTCATCCATGCCCGCCAGAACATGTACGACGGCACATGGCAAAAAACGCCGTCGATGGGTTGGATGTTCGTGCCCCTCTCCGAATACCACGGTGGCGGCGAGGCGGCCACGGTCGAACCCCTGGACGAGCACCTGGATCACTACGCGGCCATGCTGACCAGCCACTTGGCCCTGGGAATCCAAGCCTGCTATCGGGGTCCGCGACTTTACGACACACCGCGAACCCGCGACCGGGTAAAGCAGCTAGTGGCGTGGTTTAAGGACCACCGCCGCATCCTTGAAGCCGATCTCATCCACGGCCGCCGGGCCGATGGCAAGCACCTGGATTGGATGCTCCATGCGGACCCCAGGGGCGCAACAACGGGCCTGCTAGTGGTCTTCAACCCCACCTCCCAGGATCGCACGAGGACATTGCATGTGAATGCTTACTACACCGGTTTGACCGATGATGTGGAGGTCGAGGATCAGGAAGGCACCACAACGACCCGGCCCCTGCGCGCAGGCCGATTCCTGGACCTGGAGGTCACCATCCCCGCCAACTCCTCCTGCCACTTCTTTCTGCGTTGAGCCTGATGGTGCCCTAACGAACTCCAATGCTCACCGATTGTGATGTTACGGACGCCGATTTCGGACCCGGGGGCAAACGCTCGTACGCCAATGTGGCTGCGACATCTTCGTGCGGTACCAAGCGGTCGAAATTCGAAGGCTGGTATCTGACGCTGTATCCCTCTCGGAGGGTTGACCGCAACCGAGACGGCTTTCCAGCACCCCAGGTCAACGGCCCACTTCCGGTTTGCCTCAACATTGCAGACTACCTGCCCAAACTGCCGAACGGGCCCGTTCGGCAGTAGTTCTGGGTAGTTCATTAATGTCACCAGTGGTGCTTTCGAGCCACATCGGGGCCTTAGCCCCGACAAGGCGAGAAAATGCCGCTGGTGACATTTATAGACACCCAGACGGCCTGGTAGTTCGTCGGGTGGCCCAGGGGCATTGCTGGCCCCAGGATCCCACAGATCCGGACGTGCGCGATTGACGCATCCGGCTCCTCGGTGCCGGGAGTGACCCGGCAGTGGCTAAGCCACATTATGTGCTCGC
>JAAETM010000481.1 GCA_024228395.1 bacterium
ACCGGTCCCTTCCGGTTCATGCGCGTGGAGACGACAGGGCCTCCCAAGTTCCTGGGGATTCCTCTGTCTGCATGCCAGGCTCTCGGACCCCGGTGGGATCGTACACCCGGCCTTCACGGTGTACTGATGTTGCCTTCCACGCGTTGCACGGTGTCGGCTCCCACAAAAAACTCATTTCGAGGCTCTATCACACGGCCTACAGACTCGCTGTCTACGCTTCGCAGGCCGGGCTATCCCGGGACCCACGCAAGACTCGCTTCCGGATGGGGGCCAGCCTTTCCGGGCGGGATTGGCACCCGCGGGATTCCAAAGGAGGTTTAGAATGTCCTGCCTCTGTTGTCTAGTTGATTACATAGTCAGGTCATCCTTACTCCTCCACCAAGCTTTCTTGGCGCACGCGATGGTGAGGTTTACCTTCCTCGATTTAAGCCCCGGTCCGTGCAGCGGATCACAGGTCCCTTTCGGGACCTGTGAAGGGGGTCCCTACCGCATTGCCTGCGGGGTCAAAATCCGCAAAGCCCTGCCAGGAACCGAGTTGCTGTGCCTGGAGCACGTCTTCATGAAACATCCGGGCTAGGCCCCCTGAAAGGGGTCCAGCTCCCCACCAGGATCCACCGAGTCCTGTGGAACCTCTGGCTTGGGCTCCGGCCGATTGGCCATCGGTCCATGGGAGCGCTGGCGCTTTTTTCCTAGAAGGCGGGCTGGGATCAGGGCTTCGCGACCGTACTTTTCCCTTATGACATCGGCACTGGCAGTGGCTTTCTCGATGCGATCCACCGATGCGAGCCATTGCTGGCGACTGCCCGGGCCATCATCGAACAGGGACCCCTGCACCTGGGTGCGCACATCTTCAAGGCGGCTGACCTGGATACCGATCAGGCGCAGGGCACCCTTGTCGACCCTGCCGAGCAGCTCCTTGGCTACCACGTAAAGCCGAGGGCCCAAGTTGGTGGCATAATCCAAGGTTTTTGTGCGCGTCACCGTCTTGAAATCGGAAAACCGCGCCTTGAGGGTGACTGTGCGACCTCGCAGTCCCTTGTGCCTGAGATCGAACCCAACCTCTTCACAAAAGGACAAGAGCAGCACCAAGAGCTCTTCGCGATCGGCGATATCCTCGGCAAAGGTGCGCTCCATGCCATGGGATTTTTCCTCACGCCGTGGTGTCACCCGGCGCGGATCGATGCCATGGGCCAAATCGTGAATCCAAAGTCCGGATGCACCGAAGTCTGCGGACACTTGATCCCTCGGTTTTTCGGCCAACTGTCCCACGGTCTCCACACCCAGGGAAGCCAGGCGTTGAGCAGTTCGAGGCCCCACGCCAAAGATCTTCGACACGGGCAGGGGATTGAGCACCTCACGAACCTCGTGCTCTTGGATCACGCGCAGCCCATCGGGCTTGTCCAGATCCGATGCCAGCTTTGCCAGAAACTTCGTGGGCGCGACCCCCACCGAAGCCACCAACCCGGTCTCCGCCAAAATGTCCTTCTTGATCTGCACTGCGATCTCCTCCGCGCTGCCGAACAAACGCAAAGAAGCGGCCACGTCGAGAAATGCCTCATCCAAAGACAAGGGTTCCACCAGGGGGGTGAAGCGTCGAAAGATCGCCATAATCTTGCGGCTTGCCGCGGTATAACGATCAAAGTCCGGCGGCAGGAGCACCATGTTCGGACACCTGCGGCGCGCTTGGGCCGAAGGCATCGCCGAATGGACTCCAAACTTGCGCGCTTCATAGCTCGCCGCCGAAATCACACCACGCCCGGAGGCCGGCCCGCCCACGCAAACCGGTAGCCCGGTCAGGGAGGGATTGTCCCGCACTTCGATGGACGCATAAAAAGCATCCATATCCACGTGCAAAATCTGAAGCGGGGCCGTCATCGACCCATGATACGCCCTGGGAGCCCTGGACGGGCCAAGAAACATTCCACAGCCGCATTCTATCAAGCCTGGCTCAACGGGGTACACACCGGTCAAATGCGAGGCGGCCCCCGCATCGGAACGCGGGGGCACCCATTGCCATGGCCCCCTCCTGGCTCGACTATGCCGGAGGACCCGGTTAGGGCAAGAGCCCTGCTCGGCCGGATCCACGGAGATAGCACCCCCCACGGCTTTGCCTGTCAAGCCGGGCACGTTGACCACACCCCAGGTTGCGGCGGCGCCTATCTGAATACCCAGAACCACGCGCACGATCCTGCCGCAAATCTGGGTAGCTGGAATCACTTGGGTCGCGCCGGAAGTGGTCCAATTGCTTGGCGCTTGCGCAAGAGCAGTGTTCACAGCCCCGGAAAAGAGCACGTCGATCGTGGCACCCGTGCCGTCCACAATGTACCTCAACGTTGCGAACTACCTGGCCGAAACTGCCGCTGGAAGCATTCCTAGGTACCTAGACGGCCTGGTAGTTCGTCGGGTGGCCCAGGGGCATTGCTGGCCCCAGGATCCCACAGATCCGGACGTGCGCGATTGACGCATCCGGCTCCTCGGTGCCGGGAGTGACCCGGCAGTGGCTAAGCCACATTATGTGCTCGC
>JAAETM010000482.1 GCA_024228395.1 bacterium
TGATCTCAGCACGCCCACCCTGGCCCTGATCCACGGCTTCTGCCTGGGTGGTGGACTGGAGCTGGCCCTGGCCTGCGATTACCGGATTGCCCGCGACGACGAATCCACCCGGCTGGCCTTCCCCGAGGTCAAGCTGGGGCTGTTTCCCGGATATGGCGGCAGCGTACGCAGCATAGAACGCATCGGCGCACTGCCTGCACTTAATTTCATGCTGGCCGGACGCAGAATCAACGGGCGAACAGCCAAGCGTATGGGGCTGGTAAACAGCACTGCCCCGGAGCGGCAGTTAATGGCCGCGGCGGCGGACCTGATCAGCAAAAAACCCCGCAACCGCAAGCCATCTTTCTATCACCAACTACTCAATCTGAAACCTGGGCGTCTGCTGCTATCGAGGGTATTGGAGAAGGAGGTGCGCAAACGCGTGGTCCGGGAGCACTACCCGGCACCGTTCGCCCTGATCGATCATTGGAAGGAGCATGCCGATAACCCTCAGGCCATGTATGCCAGTGAAGCGACCAACCTGGCCAATCTGCTCAGCGGCGACACCTCACAAAATCTGATCCGCGTCTTCTTCCTGCAGGAACGGCTGAAATCCCTGGGTGGTGGCAGTAACTTTAGGCCATCCAGACTACATGTGGTTGGCGGCGGCACCATGGGCGGGGATATTGCGGCCTGGTGCGCCCTGAAGGGAATGCGGGTCAGCATTCAGGACCGCGAGGCCAAATACCTCTCCAAGGCCATGGGGCGCGCCCATGCACTGTTCAAGAAAAAACTGAAAAAAAACCGCCTGGTACAGGCCGCCATGGACCGTCTGATGCCAGACCCCAAGGGTTACGGTGCCAGCCATGCCGACGTGGTGATCGAGGCCATATTTGAGGATGCAGCAGCCAAGCAGGAGCTGTTCCAGGAGCTGGAATCCAAGGTACGCCCAGACACCCTGCTGGCCACCAACACCTCCAGCATCCCACTGGAGACCATCAGCGAATCACTGAAAAATCCTGAGCGGTTGATTGGGTTGCACTTCTTCAA
>JAAETM010000483.1 GCA_024228395.1 bacterium
CGCGCCCCGCGGCGGCCTATGTGGCCAAGACTCCCAAGTTCACATGAGCCAACACCGCAAAGAAGGTCCGTGCGGCCTTCCTCAATGACTTCCCCGGTGTTCAAGACGTCTTCTGCGGAACCGAAACGGTTGTGCACATCAAGAAGGGCGGCAAGGCGCCGTCCTCCGAGCGGATGGCAAGGGTCTTTGCCGATTTCAAAGTCGTATGCGATGGAATCGCGCGGGATGACTCGGCTGTTCTTTAGGGCCGCCTGAGACCAATTCGATTCAACGTTGAGCTCTTTTCGGGGGACCCTGGGGCGGGCCCCGTGGCTTTTTGGGACTTCGTTGGCATCACCAGTTGGATGCGCACGCGGGTCGTGAGAGTGTCTCGCCAAGGCAGGAGTTCGGCTCCATGGAGCCTGCCGTCAAAGCCAGAACTTTCGGATCTTCACATGGCCCTGGGGCTCGTTTTCTTCTTTGGGGGACCTGTGATGCTGGCTGAGGTCGTCTGCAAGGGATGGTCCTGGCCCAGACCCGGGGTCTTTCGGCAGGCTTGAGAGTGGATACCGGACGTGCTCGAAGCGTCATAAACCCCGTATTGATCGAAAGAGAGACACTTGTGGGGCCTGCGACGCGCAAGAGACTCCAAATTGTCTACAATGTCGGTCCTTAACCGTACCGATCCTCAATTCCTAATCCTAATGATTGCACCTCTCCTGATTGCCCTCGTGGCAAGTCCCTTCGCATCCGCACAAGCGATTCATCCCAGTCACTCCTCAAAAGCCCCCAACACTGAGCCTACCCAACAGGTAGCTCCGGCGCGGAGCCAAACCCAGGTCTTGAAGGTTGATGGCGTGCTCATCGAACTCAAGAAAGATGCGCTCGGGGGAACTCGATACCGCATCGCTCTCGATGGCCATCACTACGCGCGGGAACGCACCGCACGTTACACCCTGCAATTGCAGTCGGGCAATTTCGACCCATTGCTCTGGCAACCCAAATTCGAAGGCGCTCTCGCCAAGAGCGGGAACTTGCATATCGTGCAATTCGAAACCCAGTCTTTGCAGGTCTACCGCGATGCCCTTGAGCAAGCCGGTGCCACCGTGCGTAGTCCCTTGAACTATCAGGCGCACCTGGTCGAGATGGATGCCAAAACGGTTTCCAAGATCAAGGCCATGCCCTTCGTGCGCTGGGTTGGTCCCTACAGCGCTGCCCACCGTATCGAGCCCGCCATCCTTGCCAGCACCGAAGGTATGCCAAAGGACCAGCGCTACAACGTGCAAGTGTTCGAGCGCGGCCTCGAACAAAAGGAACAGGTCGCGGCCCGCCTGGCCGACATGGGCGGCAAGGTTGATCGCATGATTCCTGACGGCTTCTTGATCGAAGTGAACATGTCCCCTGAGTTGCTGCGAGAAGTGGCTTCCTGGGATCAGGTGCTTTGGATCGACCGTCTCGGTGAATTCGAAGAGGACATGAACAATGTCCGCATCGATGGTGGTGCGGACTTCCTCGAATCCAACACCGGCTTCACCGGCCAAGGCGTGCGCGCCGAAGTGATGGATGGAAACCTGGAAGTTTCCCACCAGGACCTGCAAAGCAACCCGGCTATCTTGCACACCAACAACGTGGGCAGCGGTAGCCACGGCACCAACACCACCGGAATCGTGTTTGGCGATGGCACCGGTAGCGCCACGGCACGGGGTTTGTTGCCCGATGGACAGCCGATCTTTGCTGACTACAGTCAGTACGGTGGCAACCGCTACGCGCACACGGCCGAATTACTGCAGGCCCCCTACGAGGCTGTCTTCCAAAGCAACTCGTGGGGAAGCTCCCGAACCACGGAATACAACTCCGTCTCAATGGAGATGGATGACATCCTCTTCCAGAACGACATCGTTATCCTGCAGAGCCAGAGCAACGCAGGCAACCAGGACTCCCGCCCCCAAGCCTGGGCCAAGAACATCGTTGCTGTTGGAGGAATCCGACACCAAGGATCCCTGTCCCTGACGGATGACGCATGGAGTGGTGCCGGCAGCATCGGTCCCGCCCAAGACGGTCGCATCAAGCCCGACATCGGTTACTGGTACGACAGCATTCGAACCACCACCACTGGCAACTCGTATACAAACTCCTTCGGTGGAACAAGCGCGGCCACTCCCATGTCCGCAGGCTTCTTCGGCCTGTTCTTCCAGATGTGGCATACGGGCATGTTTGGAAACACCCCAGCCGCTACGGTATTTGAAAGCCGCCCGAAGGCCACCACCGCGCGTGCCATGATGATCAACTCGGCTCGCAGTTATGACTTCACCGGCAGCACCTCCGACTTGACCCGGGTCCACCAGGGCTGGGGTCGAGTCAACGTGCAGGATATCCACGACAACGCCTCGGTGTTCTTCATCGTCAACGAAGAAAACGTGCTAACCAACCTTGAATCGGCCCTCTACACCGTGACCGTGCCGGCCAACACCGACGACTTGCGCGTCACTATGGCGTACCTGGATCCGGCGGGCACCACGTCCTCTTCCATGCACCGCATCAACGACCTCACACTCCGCGTGACATCTCCGGGTGGCACCACGAGTTACTGGGGCAACAATGGCCTAAACATCGGCAACTGGTCGACCTCTGGCGGCAGTTCCAACGATCTCGATGTCATCGAAAATGTCTTCGTACAAAACCCCACTGCGGGCGCTTGGCAAATCGAGATTTTCGCCGATGAACTCGTCCAGGACGCCCATACCGAAACAACTGGTATCGACGCTGACTTTGCTCTCGTTGTGCGTGGAGTCACCGGTGCGTCCTCCACCGAAATCAACGACTACTGCTTCCCCTCGGTCCCGAACTCCAC
>JAAETM010000484.1 GCA_024228395.1 bacterium
GCCCCGCTGTAGGAAACATTGAGGATGGCTATTTAATTGTCCTCCACAAGGTATCCCCACCAGGAGGCAGAGCCTTCGCCGCCCGTTTGATCTCCCCAGCCGGAAATCTTGACAATGGAGAACGGGGGAGAAGCGAATAGGGCCTTCACTTGGCCGGACGATACTTTGGAAATAAACCCCACATCCTTGAACAAGAATACTCCAGGAACGAGGACCCCCTCATAGTCGGTGCTGCGAATGCGGTAGGCGATTCGGTCATTGGATGAAACTTGATGGTCCCAATCCATGACAATGAGCTTATGACCTGCGGGGCACATTCGTGCGCACGTCATGCTCTGATTCCCTCCAATCGCTATCATGTTATAGACATCGCTCCCATTGTAGGCCGTGACATTGCCGACCCCAACGCCGTTGGAACCAACAGGGTAGGCGGCGGACATGGTTTGGACGTGAATGATGTCGGTGTGCGCTAAGGCGACCCCTGTTGTGCCGTTCATGTCCACAACCTCAAAGGCTTCTGACCCATCGGCGCGAATGTAATCAACGCGCAACTTCTGGATGCCCGTGCCTGCGAGAGTGTCGCTTGCGCTGGAACTCTTTACTGAGATCACAATACCTGCGGAATCAATCAACGGTATGAGGTCTGCGCCCCCCACGCCCGGGTCACTCCCCCTCCAGATGTCCTCTCCATTTACCGGGGTCCCCATGCTCTCCCGTTCGCCAAAGCCTCGCATGATGCGCCAGCGTGGGACCTCGTTGAGCAGCACCTTGGCCCTGAAGTCTTCTGTACCGAAGTAACTCATTAGGCGATCCTCCAACCAAAGGTGGTCGAGTGAAGGATCAGCGAGTCCCCAGAGCTAACCGTCTGGGAGGTCTCATCCTGGATCAGGTCAGAGCCATCCGGGAGTACTGTGGTCGTACCCGTCCCAGCATTGATAAGCCCGTAACGCCGGTTGGCGGCTCCAGCGATAGGGGGAAGGGTGACAGGGAAGGTCCC
>JAAETM010000485.1 GCA_024228395.1 bacterium
CACCGAACGGGCCGAGCAGGGACGACTGGACCCGGTGATCGGGCGGGATGATGAGATTCGTCGCACCATCCAGGTACTGCAACGCCGCACCAAGAACAACCCGGTGTTGATTGGAGAGCCCGGCGTGGGCAAGACCGCCATCGTGGAGGGTCTGGCCCAGCGCATCATAAACGGTGAGGTGCCGGAGGGGATCAAACACAAACGCCTGCTATCCCTGGACCTGGGGGCATTGATCGCCGGGGCCAAGTTTCGCGGTGAGTTTGAGGAGCGCCTGAAGGCGGTACTGAATGACCTGTCCAAGCAGGAGGGACAGATCATCCTGTTTATCGATGAACTGCACACCATGGTGGGTGCGGGCAAGGCGGAAGGTTCCATGGATGCCGGCAACATGTTGAAACCGGCCCTGGCCCGCGGTGAACTCCACTGCGTGGGCGCCACCACCCTGGATGAGTACCGCAAGTACGTGGAGAAGGACGCCGCACTGGAACGGCGTTTTCAGAAGGTGTTGGTGGAAGAGCCGTCGGTGGAAGATACCGTGGCCATCCTGCGTGGTCTCAAGGAGCGTTACGAGGTGCATCATGGGGTGGACATCACCGATCCGGCCATAGTGGCAGCGGCATCGCTCTCCAACCGCTATATCACCGACCGACAACTGCCGGACAAGGCGATCGACCTGGTGGATGAGGCAGCTTCTCAGATCCGCATGGAGATCGACTCCATGCCGGAGGATATGGATCGCCTGGAACGGCGTATGATCCAGCTCAAGATTGAGCGCGAGGCCCTGGTAAAGGAGACCGATGACGCCTCCCGGCGCCGCTTGGTCGAGCGTGAGGCTCAGACCAGCAAGGCTGAGCGGGATTTCCCGGCGCTCGCGGCGGTGTGGAAGGCG
>JAAETM010000486.1 GCA_024228395.1 bacterium
AAGGTCCTCGAAGAGGATCTGAGCTTCAAGCTCGGGGGCTTCGTTGAGTTTGGCTTCGATCTCTGGCCAGACTAGCTCAAAGGGATCAGGCCGCGTCCTCCAGGTCCGTTCTTGTTTGAGATCCGATGGGCACTTGCCCAGCTTCACGTACTTTCCCGCAGTCTTGCGGTTCATTCCGGCCTTCAAAGCCGCTATGCAAATTTTTCCAGTCTTGCTGAATTCTTCCACTAATTTCCTCACTTGGGCATCGTTGCAACGCATTGGGGTCCTTCATCTGGGTCGAAGAAGTCCTTCTATCGTCACGCACGATGCCGGGGTCAGGATGGGTAAGTGTAGTTGTCGTCAGTGGGTAAGTGTAATTGTCGCTGAGCAGGTAAGCCTCGGTTCCGCAAATCGGGATTGAACGACCCGGTGGGTGGTTCCGAAGAGGATCCCTCGCGCACTTCGGGCTCCCCACCGAAGTGACCCCCGCTCGAGCCCGACCTGCCCTGGGAGGTAGGCCTCGGTCCCGCGAAGCGGGATCCCGGCCCCCCATAGCCAAACTCTCGCGCACCTGCGTCGCCCGCACCCGTTAGCACCCCAAGCCCGAACCAAACTCTAGGTCCCGGGTTAGCGCCTTATGGTCCCAACACCAAATCCTGCCCTTTTTGCCGCCACCGCACCCCCGATCCCCTCCCCGGAGACCCCGTTTGGTTGGCAATCGCCTACAATCCGCCCCATGCTCGCCCCCGCGCCCCACCTGGCTTCCCCCCGCTCCTCCGAAACTGCCCCTTTGGAATTCCTATCCACCCTATCCACCAAGCTTGCTTTCCAGTTTTGGACCAAGGCCATGCGCCCTTGAAATCGTGATGGGAAATTCCACATCCTTCTTGCGCCTTGTTTTTTGATGGCAGCTCGCCGCAAGTGCTGGACGTATTACAGCCGCAACGAAGACGCCATCGCCGAGATCTCTCAGCGAATCGTTACGATCTAAAGACACAACATCATGCATGAATCCCTGAAAAACAAGGTCGTCATCGTGACGGGCAGTGCCCGTGGCATCGGCCGAGCCATTGCAGAACGTTTCGCCTCGGTCGGGTCCAAGATCGTCGTGAATGACCTCAATCAATCTGATATCGACCAGGTCGTCGACTCGATCACAGCCGCCGGCGGCAAAGCGATGAGCGCAGTGGCTGACGTGTCCGACAGCACCGCTGTAGGCACAATGATCGACGCCGTCATGGCCGAACACGGGCGTATCGATGTGCTCGTCAACAATGCCGGTATCCTCAGTCCGATGCTTCACTTCTTCGAAGCCGACGAGGCATGGTGGCGGCGCATCATCGACGTGAACCTAACCGGCCACTTCATCGTGTCTCATCCCGTCGCCCGCATCATGGCGAAACAAGGCGGCGGCAATATCATCAATATGAGCTCTGGCGGAGCCACTCGTGCCCACCGTGCATTCACCGCCTACGACGCAACCAAAGGCGGGATCGAAGCACTGACCCGAGCAATGGCGCTTGACCTTGGTCCGTACAACATCCGCATCAATGCCCTCATGCCTGGCTCGATCGACACGAGTGGTATGGACCTCGAAGCCCGCAAGCGCCGCGGCGAGAACGTGCCGCTCGGCCGCGTTGGTGAGCCCATCGACATGACCGGCGCGGCATTGTTCTTAGCATCAGATGAGGCCAACTACATCACCGGCGAGATCACCAAGGTCGACGGCGGAATGCTAGCTCAACAGCGATCCGCAACCGTCGACATCATGCCCCCGTCGGACTTCCCGAAGCTGGAGGATCTCTAATGCCCGACGGCCAAAGCAAGGGCTACCGTATCGGGGCTGACGTTGGCGGAACGTTCACCGACGTGGTTATCGAGTTGCCCGACGGTTCGTTCGAATCCACCAAGGTCCTGACGACGTACGAGGACGGCCCTGAAACTGGAATCCTGCAAGGCATCGAGCAAATTGCCAGCGAGCAGGGCATCGACCTCGCCGACGTCGAGCAAATCATCCATGGCACGACATTGGCCACCAATGCGCTTATCCAACGCAATGGCGCCAAGGCCGCTCTCGTCACGACCGAAGGTTTTCGCGACGTCATTGAAACTCGGACCGAAGGCCGCTTCGAGCAGTACGACCTGAATATTGTATTGCCCACTCCTCTCATCGAACGCAAGGACCGTTACACGATCCCTGAACGTCTCAACGCTAGAGGCGAAGTACTGATCCCGTTCGATGATGCTGCTGCCCAGCAAGTCATCGATGCCATCGTTGCCGAAGGCTACGATGCAGTCGCCATCGGCTTCATCCATTCGTACCGCAACGCTGATCATGAGCGTCGCTTCCGCGCCTTGTTGCTTGCCCGGCTGCCCGAGATCGCTGTGTCGATCAGCTCAGAAGTGTCGCCACATATGCGCGAGTTCGAGCGATTCAACACCGTCTGCGCCAACGCCTATGTGCAGCCGCTGATGGCAACCTATCTCATGCGACTCAAGCGCGAACTGATCGAGCGCGGAGCCAATTGTCCCCTCTACCTGATCCACTCAGGCGGCGGCCTAGTCAGTGTCGAAACCGCGGCAGCCTTCCCGGTTCGCCTAGTTGAGTCAGGCCCCGCTGGGGGAGCGATCTTCGCTGCCGAGCTGGCGGCTCGATATGGCCGTGACCGCGTGCTCAGCTTCGACATGGGCGGTACTACAGCAAAGATCGCGCTGATCGAGGACTACACGCCTCAGACAGCCAAGACCTTCGAAGTTGCCCGCACGACCCGCTTCAAGAAGGGCAGCGGTATTCCCATCTCGATCCCCGTCATCGAGATGATTGAAATTGGCGCTGGCGGCGGTTCCATCGCAAGTGTCGACACACTCGGCCAGATTCGTATTGGCCCCCATAGTGCAAGTTCAGAGCCTGGCCCCGCCGGCTACGACCGCGGCGGCGAGCACCCCACCGTGACCGACGCGAATCTGCAACTCGGCCGCCTCCACCCCGACCATTTCGGGGCCAAAGACATCAGGCTCTCACCAGCCAAAGCCGCCGAGGCCATCACGGTACAGGTCGGCGACCGCTTGAACATGGACGCCATGACCGCTGCCATCGGCATCGCCGAGGTCGTCGACGAGAATATGACCAATGCTGCACGCGTCCACGCTGTTGAGAACGGCAAGGATCTCATGGGCTTTTCTATGGTTGCCTTCGGCGGCGGCGCACCGCTGCACGCCACCCGCTTGATGGATAAACTCGGGCTCAATGAATGCATTGTTCCGCCCGGCGCGGGCGTTGGATCTGCGATCGGATTCTTGCGGGCGCCATTCGCCTATGAGGCCGTCCATAGCCTGTACACGCGTATCGACCAGTTCGACTACGATGCGGTCAACACCCTGCTCCACGATCTCACCGTCGAAGCCGAGACCTTCGTGCGCCAAGGCACCGATGCAGAGCTTGTCGTCGAGCGCCAGGTTTCCATGCGCTACAAGGGCCAGGGTTGGGAACTCCCAGTGCGTCTCAGTGCGGGCGACTTCGATGAGTTCGCCGCCGGGAACCTGGGCGGCATCTTCACCAAGGCCTATAAACAGTTCTTCGGCAGGGCCATCGACGATCTTGTCATCGAGGCCGTGAGCTGGTCAGTGCGGGTCGCGTCAGTGCTGGAACGTCCAGCGATCCAGCAGACGCTGCCGGCAACAAATGTGGTCACCGCCACGAGCTACCGCAACATCTACGACCCGGTGGCCCGAGCGCAGGTGTCGGCCGGCATCGTCGAGCGCGACACGCTAAAACCCGGCGACGCCCTTGTCGGTTGCACGATCATCGTTGAGCCTCAAACTACGACGATCCTCGGCCGCCATCATCAAGCCGTGTTACAAGGCGACGGATCGCTATTGATTACTCGCATCGACGAAGGAACCGCAGTATGAGCCAGCAAGAAGTCCACTTCCAGATCATGTGGAACCGCTTGGTCTCGATCCTCGAAGAACAGGCTATGACACTGATTCGCACGGCGTTCAGCACGTCGGTGCGAGAAGCAGGCGATCTCTCGGCAGGCGTGTTTGATCGCCAGGGTCGCATGGTTGCTCAGGCGGTCACCGGCACACCGGGCCATGTGAACACCATGGCCGCCGCAGTGACGCACTTCATCAAGGACATCGGACCGGAACGCATCTATCCCGGTGACATCTATCTCACGAACGATCCGTGGAAGGGCACCGGCCACCTGCACGACATCACGGTGACCACGCCGGTCTTTGTCAAGGACGAGCTGATCGGCTTCTTCGCATCGACCGCGCACGTGGTGGACATTGGTGGCCGCGGCTACGGAACCGAGGCAAGAGAGGTCTACGAAGAAGGCCTTCGAATCCCGATCGTGAAGTGGGTTGAACGTGGCGAGCTCAACCACGACCTGGTGAACATCATCCGCATCAATGTGCGCGAAGACAACCAGGTTGTCGGCGACATCCACGGACTTGCCGCATCGAATGAAACTGGTCGACGTCGCCTCGTCGAGATGCTCATTGAGTTTGACATGAACGACATCGAAGAACTCGCGGCCTTCGTATTCGATCGAACCCGGGCAGCAACGATGAGCGCTCTCAAGGGAGTCCCCAAGGGCACATACTACAATGAGATGAACGTCGATGGATACAACGCAACCATCACGCTTGCCGTTACAATCACGGTGTCCGATGAAGGCATGCACGCCGATTTTACCGGCACCTCTCCTCTCGCCGAGTTCGGCATCAATGTGCCGATCGTCTACGCCCAGGCATACTTCACCTATGGCATGTTGGTCGCGCTCGCTCCGGAGCTGCCGAACAACTATGCGTCATTGCTGCCGTTCACCGTTAGTGCACCCAGGGGTGTGATCCTGAATGCGGAGGACCCTGAGCCTGTGGCGGTACGCCATGTGATTGGACATTTCGTGACCGACTTGTGTTTCGGCGCCCTAGCTCCGGTGCTCCCCAGCGTCATTCCGGCCGAGGGTTCTGGTGCATTGTGGAATTTTCAGGCCAGCGCTCGCGCCGCTGACCCGTCAGAACCACGGCCGCCTATTGAGCTTCTGATGTTCAACAGTGGCGGCACCGGCGCCCGTCCGAGCCTCGACGGGTTGACTGCAACAGCATTCCCGTCCGGTGTCATGACCATGAGCGTCGAAGCGACCGAGCAGATCGGACCGGTCGTGGTGTGGCGTAAGGAGATCCGGGAGAACAGTGGTGGTGATGGAAAGTATCGCGGCGGTCTAGGCCAGACGATTGAGATCGGACCAATCGACGGCTACCAGCTAGAGTTCTCGGCCATGTTCGACCGAGTCTTGAACCCTGCCAGGGGCCGTGCAGGCGGCGGCGACGGCGCACCTGGAGCGGTGTACCTCAACGACGGCACCCCGTTTCCTACCAAGGGCAGGGAACTCGTGCCTGCGGACAGGCGACTGATCATGGAACTTCCAGGTGGCGGCGGATTTGGCGATCCTGCCGAGCGTGATCCGGCGGCAGCTGCGAACGATCTCGCCCAGGGTTACGTGACCCGCGATGATGCAACCAAGGGCCCTCATGAATAGAGCGTTACCGAATGAAAGCGTCGGCGGGCGTTAGTGCACAAGTCGGCCTCAGCCCACGCAGCCACATAACCAAGGCCCACCCCGGCGCCATCAATTTGCCCAGCGTTTTGACTCATCCCTCGCTCTCAACATTCACTTTCACGCACTGGTGCTAGACGACGTCTACACCACCGATGGCCCCGACACCTTTCCCGTCTTCCACCCCGCGCCTCCGCTTACCCAAGGCCGCCTCTCCATAACCGACGACGGCCAAGTCCTATGGAAACTCCGCTCCCCCTGGCGCAACGGCACCGAAGCCTTTCGCTTTGACCCGCTCGTTTTCATCGAGCGCCTCGTCGCCATAACGCCGCACCCGCGCGAGCACCAACTCACCTACCACGGCGTCTTCGCCCCCGCGTCCTCCCTACGCCACCTCATCGTGCCGCGGCCCTCCGCGCGGGCCCCGAGGACACACACTGCTACGCGCCCACCGCCAAACACCACACCGGCTCCTCCACCTATCGCTGGCCCGAACTGATCGCACGTGTATTTAGCTGGTAAGCCTCGGTCCCGCGAAGCGGGATCGGAAGGATCCTGTGGGTCGTTTCGAAGAGGATCCCTCGCGCACTTCGGCCTCCCCACCGAAGTGACCCCACTCGAGTCCCCGCCCCCACGGCCTGAGCCTGACTTGCCGTGGGAGGTAAGCCTCGCTCCCGCCTAGCTCTCCCTCGCTAAGCCCCCGCAACCTGTCGCCCAGGCCCTACGAAAAAACCAAGCCCGGGCTCTCCCCAAGGTCTCGGGCTACTGTTCTATGGCCCTCATCCGAAATTCTTGCTCCCTTGAGGTCTCCGCTCCCCCCACTCCCCTTCCCGGCAGCCCCTTTTCGCCCCAATCCCCTGCAATCGACACCATGCTCGCCCCCGCGCCGCACCCCGCTTCCTGCCACTCACCGGAAACTGCCCCTTTGGAACGTCTATCCACTGCGTGGGGTCGATTGTAGGCAATTGCCAACCAAATCGAGCGCAGAGGGCCGCGGTACGATGAGGTGGCGTAGGGAGGACGCGGGGGGAGTATTCGTGTTTTTCCACGTCTCGAAGTGCGCCAAGTGTGCAAAGGTGAAGCTGGCTCGGTGTTCACTCGTAGACCTTGTCCCGACTCAATCACTTTCGCCAACCGAGAATCCACCATGTCCCTGATCGCGAAGCTCATTTCCCTTATTGCTTTGTTGGGCTTCTTTACTTTCCTAGCAGTTCACGTGGCTGCGTATGCTGGAAACGCGCGTCCGTTTGGCATGGACCCGCAGTTGTTGGGCCTAGGCATTATCGTAGTGTGGATTCCAACGGTCCCTACATTCACGTATTTATCCCGTGGTTCTGCTCGTAAGGACTCTTGGAAAGTCGCTCTCAGAGGATGCCCCGTTTGGATGTATCGCCTTTGCTATGGCGTGTTGGGGTATGTCCTCTTGAACTTTCTTGCTTTCATGTTGTTGCCAGTTGATGCTGCGCTGAGAGAGACTGCCGAGATTCGGCTTATATCCGGCCATTTGTTGGCTTTTTACTTCACTGCGTTCGCAACCATGCATTCGCTTGCGGAAGTGTCCCAGAGGAAATTCACACGTCGTTGCATAGATGCGCACGAGCTGGAGCCTTCTCATGCTTACTGCTCCAAGTGCGGGGCATATCTTGATAGAGATGACTAGGGCGTTTTCCGTCAATGGCGGTACTGTGCCAGATCGAAACTCGCCGCAAGGCTCCTGCTAGCAGGACAGTCATGCTCGCGGAAGCCTAGCGACTGGATTTGTTTTGGCCCAGCATATCCTGTGGTTCAATATAGTTGGGTCTACACAATCTACGGTTGGAGAGACCAAATACAATGTCAGACAGATCCACCGGCCCCAGTGCCACCCACGAGGTCCGGCGGGGAAGTAGCGGAGATTGAGGATGCATCCCCCGGGAAGGCCCCGCACCTTCAATACCAATCTGAAGTAATCGCGTTGGTGAAGTTCGAGGTGCCGCCGGTGTCCCGGTACCACATCTGGAAGTTCCAGGTTCGGCCGCTGAGTACGGAAACCGGGCCCATGGGTTGGGGCATGGCGGTCAGGTCCACGGCCAGGGCGGCTTCGCCCGATCCCCACCCCAGAGGCCCCGTTTGGTTGGCAATTGCCTAAAATCCACCCCATGCTCGCCCCTGCGCCGCACATGGCTTCCCCCCGCTCCTCCGAAACTGCCCATTTGGAATTCCTATCCACGGAGCAAACTCCGCCGCTAACTTCCTTCAAGTCAGACGGGTACATCCTGCAGGCGGATTTCGTTCTGGTAGCGTATTGCTGCCGAGGATAAGAGCGGCGCAAGTCTAACGCCCAACGAAGGCCGGGCGAATCCCCTTACCCAGCTCCTGGGACTCGCCGGTCTCCACATCGATTACGATGATGCGTCGTTGACTCTCTTCATTGCGATCGGTGAAGCACAACCAGCGTCCATCGGCCGACCAATTCAAGTCACTGATGGAACGCATGCTTTGCCACAGGATGCGCTCCGAAACTTGGCCAGCTTGCTCGCTGCTCAGGACCAGAGCCTTGTCGCTATGGCGGGCACAAACGAATTCACGGCTGTGGGGGCGCTGGGCCACCGCGTCGGTGTACATCAGGTCATCGTGCAACTGCTCGGTACGAAACTGGCCAGGTATGGTGGAAGAGAGATGGAAATCGCTCCGCACCAAATGGCGTGCGCCATAGCGCTCGCGCGGCTTGGGTATGGAATGAAGTAGAGTCTGTGAGCCCTACACGCAAAGCATGCGCCCTTGAATAAAACCGAGATACAGCGGCTCACCTTGGAGCGGGTATTCCCAAACACCCGCCTTCAAACCATCTTCCTTGTAGTTGGAGATCTGCACCAGGAAGGAATCACAGTTGGGCACCCACAGGGCTTGACTGACTTGAGCGGAGCCTAACTCCAACTTGCCAAGTTGCATGAGTGGTTTGGCGTGCCGCAGGTCCTCACCTTCAAGATCCGCTAGGTCCGCCTGGAAATTGTTCCACGTCAACAGCTTGGAGCCATCAGGGCTGGCTACAAAGGACTGCGATTGAAACCGCACCAGTTGCAGCTCACCAGATTTCAGATTCAGCAGCTGCAATGGCATGTCGACGTTCGGCAAGGAGCGCGATTCGCTCACCGGACCATTTACCAAAAGGAGATGGCCGGCGGGTTGCAAGCGCTGGTAGTCCGCTGCGTCGAAGCAATACAGCAGGGGAGCAAGCACAGGCTGAGCTTCGCTTTGGTCGCTTTTAAGCAAGACCAAGCGACGACTGACCAAGGGATAATCATCCTGGTCAATCAACCACAGCAACGGTGGTCGCACTGCCGCACTGGCCTCGGGATTTGAGGCTGCCAGAGCCACTTGGTTGGTGGTACCCGGCGGAGACTCAGAACCCTGCTGCGTGACTGGATCCAAACAGCAAGAACCCAGAAGCAAAAGGCTCAGCACCGGGCTTAACAATCGACTTCGCAGACGGGACATCATTCGGCCATTCTGCCATAAACCGGTTAGGGATACCGAGTCGCACACATAGCCCGGCATCAACCCCGAAAAAGTACCGGCAGGATTCTGGTTCGATTCGACAATCCCACCCACGAACGCGTACTCCCGGGCCAGCGCTTCGGCATCAGCAGGCAGATCGCTGGCACGGCTACGCCGGCGCCTTTGGCTAGGGCGCCTATGCTTTCCGGGGTTTTGCCTTTTGCGTTGACAGCGTTGGTAGGGATGCCGGGCTAGGGGTACTGTACCAGAGCAAGATCCGCCGGTAGGCCTTTGCTGGCGGCCCCAAGCAATTTGCGGCAGATTTTATTCTGGCTCCGTGTCTGCCTTGTTCTCTCTTTCGCTATGCACCAACGCCAATCGAGCCGGCCGGGGCGTACAAGCAGCTGGGGCACTGACTCCTAAGCATCAGCTCATGGTGCGTGGCCACAAAGCCCTTGGGTGCCATGGAATGCAGCGGGATCCCGGTCCCCCATGGCCTGACTCTCGCGCCCCTGCGTCGCCCACACTCGCAAACACCGCAAGCCCGGACCCAACTCAAGGTCCCGGGCTACTGTCCTATGCTCCCAACGCCAAATCCTGCCCTTTTTGCCGCCACCGCACCACCGATCCCCGCCCCGGCGGCCTCGTTTGGCAAGCAATTGCCCACAATCCACCCCATGCTCGCCCCCGCGATCCACCTGGCTTCCCCCCACTCTCCCGAAACTGCCCGCTTGGATTCCTATCCACCCACTAGCCCGGGAGTACGCGTTCATGGGTGAGACCGTCGAATTTAACCAGAATCCTGCCGGTACTTTTTCGGGATAGATGCCGGGTTATGTGTGCGACTCGGTATCCATTTTCGGTATCCATTTTCTTTCGGAAATTGCGGGAGGCGTAGAGCGGGCGGCTTGAGCACCTGCAACATCCCGACAATCAAATCCCAACCGCCGGGGTGTCAGAGTCAGGAACCCCAGGTACCCAGCCGACCGTTTCCGATCAGTCGGATTTGGGTTTAGCCGCGCGCAACTCTGGGGTGATCCGGAGCTCGACCGGTTTGCCGGGGGCGAAGGTGACTTCCTGTCGGTACTCCTGGATGCTCTGGCCGCGGATGATGAGCTCGTATTGGCCGTAGGGCACGGGAGTGATTTGATAGGTCTTGGTGTTGGATGGAAACTCACTTCGCGGAATGGCGAAGTGCATGCTATCCCAACCCCATTCAAGCCCATGGACCTGTTGCGTTTCCTTCGATAACAATCGGGCCCGTAGCCAATCCTGACGATCCCCTCCCCATCGGGATCCAAGCAAGATGGGCTCTGTCCCAGGGGGCAACTTCATTTCTGTTTTGTGCCCGTCTGGGAGATTGACGGACATGCCGAGCGCTCCGCCCTTCTGGAGCTGCATGCGGGTGGACCCATCGTCTCCGAGCATCAAATCAGCGTGGTCACGTACGTGGTTTTCAGGAATGGGCCGCCCATTGCCACACCATGGCGGAAGGATCCCTCTCACTTCAACTTTGTACTTTCCCTTCGGCAATGCGAAGCCCTTGCGCACCGCATCAACGGTTGTGTTGTCCAGGCGATGCCCGGTTTCCCGAGCCTTGATCAACACCAAAAAACCGTCCTCCCAGGATTCCGCATCCTTGGG
>JAAETM010000487.1 GCA_024228395.1 bacterium
CCTCGTCAAGCCCGGCAGCCCGGTCAGCGATTTCCTGCTGGAGATGCGCGACGCGACCCAAAAAGCCAAGGGCAGTCTGCACGAAAGCTACACCCAGGCGGCATTGAAGGCCTCGATCATCAGCCCTGATCTCCCGGGGTCCAGCCTCGATTACAAGGTCTAGGAGCAGGTAGGGGCGGAGGCCCGGTGGGTTGCGGATCCAGAAGGGACTGCCCCCCCCCGACACCCTCCCAACCCCAAACCCGCTAACTCGCAGTTACGCTTGGAAACGGCGGGGCTCCCAACGCCTTGGGGGCCCCGCCGTTTGCGTTTGTCGGGAACCTGGGCCCAAAACCGTGCAAAAAGCAAGCTGGAACAAGATTTTGGGCAGTAGGGGGGTGGATCCCGCCCCGGAATCCTTAATATACGCACCGCTTCGGCCCCACGGGGGACCGGGCCCCCCGCGACATGACTCACATTCCCTTCGCATTGATTGGGATCCAGGAACTCTGGCCCGTACTGTTTATCGTCCTACTGTTTTTTGGTGGGCGCAAGCTGCCCGAACTCGCGCGTTCTATGGGCAGTAGCATCACCCAGTTCAAAAAGGGCATCAAGGATGAGGATCCCGATTCGGATTCCCCCAAGAAGCTCGATGGCGGAGATTCGCCCGAAAAGGACTGAGCCCGAGGCGTCGTCGTGGAACGCAAAGCAAGGACGCCGGAACTCAAAGCCTTGGATGTGACCGGGGTTATTTTTTGCGGTGGTATGAGCCGTCGCATGGGGCAAGACAAGGCCCTGTTGGAGGTCGAAGGGCAAACCCTCCTGCAGAAGGCGAACGTTCTTTTGGAGCCGCACGTCTCAAGGGTCGTACTCAGCACGGGTCCCACCCCTCGATACGAAAAGATGGGGCTGCCCTGTGTGCTGGATCCCGAGGCCGATATGGGGCCCATCGGCGGTTTGTTTGCCGCGTTGACAGCCTGCGAAACACCATGGATCCTGGCGCTGGCCTGCGACCTGCCACGCCTCTCCGAAGAGGCCGTGCTGGAACTGCTCGGCGCCCGCCGCGAGGGGGACAAAGCCGTGCTCTTCGGTTCCCCACAAGATCCCGAACCTCTTTTTGCCCTGTATCACCACGGCCTGTTGCCGATCGTGGACGCCGCCATCCGGTCGGGTCACCGGCGCATGACCAGCGCCTTGGGCGCAACGGATCGATCCAGCGATCAAGCCATGAACCACGCGGTTCGATGGTTGCCCATAACGGACGACAACAAGGGACCGTTTTCCAACGTCAACCGTCCAGAGGATTGGCGCGAATACCAGCATGGTTGCAAGGCGGCCACCAGCGACGGAGAGGAACACCGATAATGAGCCCAAGCACATTTTCACTGTCAGAATTACTGGCGCCCGTCCACTCCGGCCTGGAGGCCATGCGCTGCATTTTGAGCGCAGAGTTGTCCGGCGAAGGTTTGGTGGGGGAGCGAACTGCCCACGTGGCCCGTTTTCGCGGCAAGGAATTGCGCGCGGCCATGGTGCTGCTCAGCGGCCAAGCCACCGGCCGCAGCACTCCCGAGCACCCGCAAGTGGCTGCGGTTCTTGAGTTGATTCATCTGGCGACCCTGGTCCATGACGATGTGCTCGATGGCGCCGATGTGCGCCGTAGTTTGCCCAGCGTGCACTCTGTTTGGGATGAGCAGACAGCTATCTTGATGGGAGACATGCTGTACAGCAGGGCCTTCCACCTTTCCACCTGCCTGGATTCCAACCTGGCAGCCCGGGTGCTTTCCAAGAGCGCCCAGCGCATCTGCGCAGGCGAATTGGAGCAAGCCGCCCGGCGCTACGATTTCAACATGCCCCAGGCCGACTACGAAGAAATCGCCTCAGCCAAAACGGCGGAGCTGTACGCGGCCGCCTGTGAGTTGGGCGCTCGCTATCCAGATGCGCCCTCCCAGCTCCCCGCGCCGGTGGCCAAACTCATGCGCATTTTTGGTGAGGAGCTCGGTTTGGCATTCCAGATCATCGACGATGTGTTGGATCTGACCGGGGAGGCCTCGGTGGTTGGCAAGAGCGTTGGAAACGACGTGGAGGACGGAAAAGTGACCCTGCCGGTATTGCACGTCTATGCCAACGTGGACGAAACCACTCGCAAGGCCATTCGCGACGCCTACCAGGGGCCCTGTGATGGTGGCCGCATGGCGCTGCTGCGAGTGGCCTGCGATCTGACACCAGGCCTCGAATTCGCCCGAAATCGCGCCTACGGGCTGCTGACCCAGGCCCTACAGCGCTTGCAGACACTTCCCGATTCCGACGCCCGCAGAAGCCTCGTTCAGATCACGGAATACGTGGCCAGCCGGCAGAAGTAGGTCATTTCCAGCTCCGGCTTGCCCAAAAACAAGAGCCAAGCATTCCCTGTCCAGGGGGGATTGATTCCTCCCAGATAAAAGGTTCCCATGCCCGCCATGTGCCCGACCAAAATCGACCATAAAACAGTTCAACGGCCTTCATGGTTCTTTGCATCCCTTGCAGCCCTGTGGCTCGTGTCCTCGTGTGGCGCCGAAGTGACCAAGGCGCCCATGGAGCGCAGAGCTGTCACGGATCTAGGCCGCCCCGAGTGGAAAGGTTTGAGTTCGACCAGCGCGGAGCGTTTCGGACCGCGCCAGGCCCCGAGCCAAGGGGCAAGTCACACCGC
>JAAETM010000488.1 GCA_024228395.1 bacterium
CCTTGGCCATGGCGCGGCACGATTGCGCCGGGGCAAATGGTTGCTCGCCGCTTCCCTGTTGCCCTTCGCCGCCCCGGCGATCCTCTTCGGCATCGGACAAATCACGGTTTGGAACCATCCTGCCACCCAGGACTTCTACACGGGCGATGGACTGGTCATTGGCATGCTGATGGGGCGCTACTTGGCCTTCCCCGTATTGGTGCTCACCAGCGCCGTGGAGAACCTCTCGCCTCGCTTGGAAGAGGCCGCCGCCATGGTCGGTATCTCGCCCTTCCAACGCCTGTTCCGCATTGTCGCGCCCCCGATCCTGCCCGCCCTGGCTGGAGCCTGGACCCTGGTCTTCGTCTTCGCCATGCGCGAGCTAGATGCGGCTATCCTGGTGCCCGCCGCTAACAAGACCGTGATGTTCCGGCTCTACAACGCGGTTCATTTCTACCGGCAGGATTACGTGGCGGCCCTGGCCCTGGTGACCCTGTTCGTGATCATGATTCCCGGGCTCCTGTGGAGCCTCTTCGCCCGCAAAAAAATGGACGTGCTCTCATGAAATTCGCCCTGGAAACGAAAGCCATGGCCCTGCAGGCCGGCGGCAAGGCCATCAGCGACCCCTTCGATCTTCAAGTGGAATGCGGCCAACACGTATTGGTGCTGGGACCGTCCGGTTCTGGAAAGTCCACCCTGCTGCGCACAATCGCGGGTTTGCAAACACCCCGCGCGGGCATACTCGAACTGTTTGGCGTACCGGTCGATGATGGATCCAACAGGCTAGTTCCTCCCCACAAACGCGAGATCGGATTCCTATTTCAAGAGGGTGCCCTTTGGCCCCAATGGAATGTTGCCAAAACCCTGGCCTTTGTGCTCAAGCAGCGCGGCATGGCCAAGGGAGCCATTGGGGCTGAGGTCACACGCCTTCTGGAGTGGGTCGAATTGCCCGGCTTCGAAAAGCGCTCGACCTCGACGCTCTCAGGTGGCGAAGCGCAAAGGGTGGCACTGGCTCGCGCCTTGGCGTGCAAGCCCAGGCTCTTACTCTTGGACGAACCGCTTGGCCCCCTGGACTTCGAACTGCGTCAGGGTCTTTTGCAGCGCCTTCATGAACTGCGCAAGGAGCTCGAACTGACCCTGCTGCATGTGACCCACGACCCCGGGGAAGCGCGCGCCTTTGCCGACGTGGAGATACGACTGAACCACGGTCGCTTGCGCGCCCCCCAAACCATTCGCAAGAGCGAACAACCCACGACCGAAGGACAAGGAAACTAAGCATGCGCTGGATTGCTGGAATCATGGTTTTGACCGTACTGGGGTCGCTGCTCGCGAACCTATTCGGACCCAGCCCCGAGGCTGATCCGGTACCGGCTGGTGGTTTTGTGTCCTCCAAACAATGCCAGGAGTGCCACGCCAAGGTCTACGAGGAGTGGAGCAACTCATGGCACGCCCAATCCTGGACCGACCCCGATGTGCGCGCCCTCTCCAACGACTTTTCAAACACCGACTGCATCGACTGCCATGCGCCCAAGGACGTCTTCTCAACCGGCCCCGGCAAGCGTGTGTTGCCGCGCGGTGATCGTCGCAACCAGGGCGTCGATTGCTTGGCCTGCCACCGCCTGCCCGAGTCCATGGGTGGCGGTGTCGCTGGGACCACGGACCATACCGGTGCGGCTTGCCGCCCCCAGCTGCGTACGGAACTCGCCCGGGTGGAATACTGCGGCTCGTGCCACAACCAACACAACACGGTGGATCAATGGGAGGCCTCCAAGTACGCCATCAAGGGTGAGGGTTACAAGGACTGCCGCGATTGCCACATGCCCGTTCGATCAGATGGCGCCGGCCGCAGCCACCACTTCAAGGGTGGCCACGACATGAAATTGGTACGCTCTGCGGTGACACTCGTGGCCAAGCGGGATGCCGATAAGATCCTCGTGAGTTTGACCAACCATGGTGCAGGGCACGCGTTCCCCACCGATGAGCGCTCCCGAGCCGCGGATCTCTTCTGGCGCAAGACTCCGGCAGACCCGAACCAAAGTGGTGGCTGGACGCACCTATACCGAATTCGCGATCCCTATCGCAGCGAAGTCGACATCCCGCGCACGTTGGTCGACGCGGGCGAGACCCTTGAGGTCGACATTGAAACCGCGGCCGGCGAAGGTCCCATTCAAGTCGCCTTATTCTACAAGCTCACGCCTTATTACCGTGACATGGAAACGGGCGAGGCCATCCCCTACACCCAAATCACCGAACCGTCCCTGGATGCCCAACTAGTGCATCGCGTAGAGGTGGGGCCTTGAAGTTCACCGGCACCACAACCTTGACCTGCTTCGCCCTTCTCACGGGATGCGGCAGCGAGCCGGCGACAGACCCAAAAGTTCCTCCGAATCATGTGCAGACCATTGCACTAAAAGGTGTGCTGCAAAGCAAACTCGATCGATACCGTGCTAGCGACCCACGTGCCGTGCCCCTTCCCGCCGACCTACAAGATGCGGACATGGGCATGGTGCAAGGATTGCTCTCCAGCCTGGGTGGTTCCAACCCACGCTACGCGGATCTGGCGCAGCAGGACCTGAAGGCGCTTGGCCTGCCAGGCTTACGTCCTTTGATCCGTTGCTTGAAAAACGCGCGTACTTCCCTCGGGGACACCACGCGCCAGCGATGGTTTATCGCGCGTACCCTAGGATCTATTGAGCACCCCATGGCCGCCCTCACCCTGCTCGAACTGGCCAAGAAAGACCCCAACGCCCAAGTTCGCAGCATGGCGATTTTTCAGTTGGGTGAGACCCCCTTGAACCCGGATTGGGTTCTGCCTCACTTGTGCTTGCGCCTAAAATACGAAAAGGACTCTGAATGCCATCGACTGATGGGACAGGTTCTCGCAGGGCACCAAAACTACAGTTTCCTACGCGCTTGGTTCGAGCTCTCACGCTCCCCCGACCCATCCGAAAGCGCCCCCATCTTCGAAGCCTTGCAAGCCCTGGAAGAAGAGACGGGACAGACCGCAGCGGACTTGGCCAAGGCATGGGGACAGCCCGGAAGCCAGACTCCCCCCCCCTCCGATGCGCTCCTGCACGAGGTTTGGCAATTCGTGTCCGAGTTATCTGGTGAACATTTCCAGCTCCGCGGTGTGGACGATGCACGCTTTGCATTGAGCGATCTGGGACCATGGCTGGCGACCGAGCTGGCACCCGCCTTGGCCGATACCGACGTCTACGTGCGTTTGCACGTGGGCCAGGTCTTGGAGCGCTTGGGACCCCGGGCGGTGTCGGCTGTGCCTGCTTTGATCGCAGCCCTCAAGGACCCGGACCTTGGGCCCCAGGCCTCCACAAGCTTGGCCGCGATTGACGATCTACGTGCCCTAGAACCCTTACTGCTCGCCGCCTCGGACAAAAGTCCACTCGACCTACGCTCATCCGCGGTTCGAGCCTTGGGCAAGACCACTTGGCCAGAAAGCGCCGACACCCTTCGAACTGTGTTGTCCGATAGCCAAGATCCGGGTCAGGAAGGCCTTGAACCCCTGGCCCATGCGGCCCTGCTGCAAGTGGATCCAAGCGCCGAGACGTTTGATGCGCTCCTGCGTCTTCTCACCGAACCACTCGCAGCCAACGGCACCGCCGAGTTGGCTTTTTCGGATGCGCTTCTGCGCCAAACACGTGGAGAAGACCCTGGCGATCAAGCCCTCGCAGACTGGAATTGCTGGAAGGAAATGGGAGCGGCCTTTGGATCCCGCCCCAGCGCCAAGGGACTTGGTTTGCGCCGCGAATCGCGCAGCACTTGGCTCCAGGAAAACCGCGAACGTCTGCTCTCTTCCCTCGGCGCGCTCTAGTTTCTACCTAGGCCATGGAAAGGCACCAAATCACGGTGCCCAACCATAGAACCGCATTAGCGGCAAACACCAAATCGCCCCCCAAAAGGACCTTGGTGGGGCTGCCACCGCCGCGCTGGGTCTTGACCAACAACATGTAGCGGAAGAGGCCGAAGACCACGAAAGGAACCGACCACCAGAGCCCATGCTCCTCGCCAAACTTTGCTTCGGTTTCCTCAGCAACGGTATACATGGCGTATGAGAGAATCGCACAGGCCGCCAGGGCCGCCGTAGCCTGGCTCAGAAATTCGGGGGTGTACTCCAAGAGGATGCGACGATGCTCTCCACGCTCCTCACCGAGAAGGTCGATCTCAGCTTGGCGCTTGCAAAGCGCCAGAAACAGCGACAGGAACATGGTACACAGGAGTAGCCAATGGGAAACGCCCGTGCCTACCGCGAAACCACCGGCCATGACGCGCAACAGGAAGCCTGCAGCAATGCAGAAAACATCCAGCAGCACCACATGCTTCAATCGCCAGGAATACAACGAGTTGATGAGGAGATAGGCCACGATGCAACCCAACACGCCCAAGCCATCAATATCCGCGGGCCAGGCCAAGAACAAACCACCAAGCACGCATACGACGGCAGCAACCCTGGCGACAGCGACCGGCAAGATACCCGCTGCAATGGGCCTCTTGCACTTTTCAGGGTGCTTGCGGTCCGACTCCACGTCAAAGATGTCATTGACGAGATAGATCGCGCTGGCGCAAAAGCAAAAGGCTGCCACCGCGAACACCACTCGCATGACAGCGGGTCCTTCCAGCAGACTCGCTCCCTGCTCCCCCCACGCGAAAATCAAGGCTGCCAGAACGAAGACGTTCTTGACCCACTGGTGTGGGCGCATGGCAGCTATCAGGGGAAGCGGATTCATCTTGGGTTTGGAGATTTCTCTGGCAAGCGAAAACCGCCCTGTGAAATCACAGGAGGATCAAGCCGGCGTCATTTCAGTCCAAGCTCAGTTTGCGCAGATCTTCGCGCCAGGACTCGGGGCCCACGATGATGAACTCGTCTTCCGGTGTGGCGTTGCCAGCTTCTCGCTCATCGACAACATTGAGCGCTCGTACGGCATTGTCCCCATACAACACGACGGTGTCGGTCCGGTGGTTGGCGCCGCCATCGTTGTCATCCGAAACCAGGGCTTCCTTGCCCACGTTCTTTCCATCCAAGTTGCGAATGGGAAAGCGCTTCATGTCCCGGCCGGCGTAAGAGGTCCAGTCGCTGCCGACCCGACCCAGTTCCACATACCAATCCTCGAGGGGTATCCCATCCCGGGAAGGAGTCAGGAAATCGAGATCCACACCAGGGCATGTCAATTTCTTGGTGCTGGCTTCGGTGGCATCCCAAACCTCCCTGGAAACGAGGCTAGCCAGGAACTTGGCGCCACTGGCCTTGGGAATTCGATCGTTGAAGGTGCTTCGATGCATCAGCAGCCCGTTCCCAATCTCCTTCATGTTCGCTTTGCACGCGGTCACCTTGGCTCTATCGATCACCTCGGGGATCTTGGGCAAAAGGAAGGTGCCCAGGATTCCGATAATCAGGATGACGGCCAGCAGTTCCACCAAGGTGAAGCCGGCGCCCACGGCGCGTGAAATGGTACGGAGGGGGGTCTTCATGGGTCGGATCCGATTGAGAGGAATGTGCCTGGCCCCATTGGGGCAGGAGGAGGGCCGGATGGGGTACTAGCGATCCCGCCCTTCCGAGTAACGAGTTAGGATACCAAAGTGCCGACGGCGGCCTTGAGCTCCTCGACCTTGTTGCACAGCTCCCAGGAGAAGTTGTCCCGTCCAAAGTGGCCATGGTAGGCCGTGTGTCGGTATTTGGGTTTCTTTAGGTCAAGTGCGGTGATGATTCCATGGGGTGTCAGATCAAAGACACTTTCGACAGCCTTTGAGATAGCCTCCTCACTGGCCTCGCTGGTGCCGAAGGTTTCGACCCGCACCGACAGGGGCTTGGCCACGCCGATGGCGTAGGCCAGCTGAACTTCGCAACGTTTTGCGAGGCCGGCACCCACCACGTTTTTCGCGACCCAACGGGCGGCGTAAGCCGCACTGCGGTCGACCTTGGAGGGGTCCTTGCCGGAGAACGCACCGCCGCCGTGGCGGCCCATGCCCCCATAGGTGTCGACTATGATCTTGCGGCCGGTCAGGCCGCAGTCGCCGTGGGGGCCGCCGATGACGAATTTGCCGGTGGGGTTGATGTGGTAGATGGTGTCCGCGTCGAGCATCTCGGCGGGGATCACTTCCTTGATGCACTTCTCGATGAGGCGCTCGGCGATGACCGCCAACACGTCCTCCTCGGAGCTCTTGCCCTCGACCTCGGCGTCGTGCTGGGTGGAGATCACAACGGTGTGCACGCGCACTGGTTTGCCGTCCTCGTACTCCACGGTGATCTGACTCTTGCTGTCGGGGCGCAACCAGGGCAAGGTTCCGTCGCGGCGCAGCTCGGCGAGCTTCTCCACCAGGCGATGGGAGTAGTGCACGGCGAAGGGCATCAAGCAGTCGGTTTCGTCGCAGGCGTAACCAAACATGAGGCCCTGGTCGCCAGCGCCTTGCTCGGTGTGCAATCCGCCACCCTCATCCACGCCTTGGGCGATGTCGGGGCTTTGACGGTCCAGGGAAACCATGACCGCGCAGGTGTCGCCATTGATGCCGAAAGCATCATCGGTGTAGCCGATTTCCTTGAGGGTTCCGCGCACCAGATCCTGGTAGCTGAACTCGGATTTGGTGGTGATCTCTCCAGCGAGCACGACGAGGCCGGTGGTGACCATGGTCTCGCAGGCGACGCGGCTTTGGGGATCTTGGGCCAAGCAGGCATCCAGGACGGCATCCGAAATCTGGTCGGCCACCTTGTCGGGGTGGCCCATGGATACGGATTCGGAAGTAAAGAGAGTTCGTGCCATTTTGAGTTGGAGGCTAGGGGGGGCAGGACTGCGGGGGCAGCCCGAGCTCATTTGAACGGCTCAGGATAGCGCCTGGGCCTGGTTCTCCCAAGCCTAGGACAAGCTGGATGGCAAAACTTCTCCCCTGACGGACAGGGTTTTTTTGGGGAGAAGACCCGGCATCGGCTGTCAAATGGCCCGTTTCGGGGTTCCAGCACCCGCGCAGCGCGTCATTTACCTGGACGGAAACGCTAACGTCCAAGCCCCAAGTAACGTTCGAGCGCCTCGATGGTACGTTCTGTGGCTCCGCCCTGGGCACGGGCCACGGCGACCCCCGCCTGCGCCATGGCCTCCCGCTGCGCCGGATCTTCGATCAGCTCCTGGACCACCGCGGCCAATTCGCTGGCGTCGGCGACCCGGCGTGCTCCGCTCGCAGCTTCGAGCAGGGCGGTCTCGCCCCGGAAGTTTTCCGTGTGGGGCCCATAGAGCACGGCCCGACCGCGAGCCACCGGTTCCAGCATGTTCTGGCCGCCATGGGGCACCAGGGAACCACCCACGAAGACGACGGTGGCCAAGCTATAAATGCGCCCCAGCTCCCCCACCGTGTCCACGATCAGGGGACGCTCGATGTTGAGGGATTCGGCGCCCGCCCTCAGCCTGGTCAAGCATTGGGCCCTGGCACCCACCTGCCCCAGGGCGTCCACCACTTCGTTGGCACGGTCGGGATGACGCGGCACGATGATGATACGGGCGGAAGGACAAGCCCTGTGGAAGGCGGCATACACCTTGGATTCTTCACCGGAGTGGGTGCTACCCGCCAGCAGCACCACCTGGTCGGGTTGCCAGCCGATCTGCCGTTGCAAGTCCGAAAAAGCCAGGTTGCGCTCCACGGCACCAAATTCCAAACCATCCACTTTGATATTGCCGGTCACCACGACGCGCCCGTCGGTCCCATGCAGTTGCTGAAAACGAAGGGCGTAGCTCTCATCCTGAACCGCGAACAAACTCACGCGCTGGAACTGGGGCAGGCTGCGGGAAAACCGCTGGTAGTTTTGCAGGCTGTTCTCCGTGATGCGGCCGTTGACTATGGCCACAGGGGTGGCGCTGCGATTGGCCCACTTCAAGAAGTTCGGCCAAACCTCCAGCTCCATCAGGATCACATGCTGGGGACGAATGCGACCCAAGAAACGCCGAATGCACCAGGACGGGTCCAGGGGGAAGCGCACCACCCCCAGCCCGGGGAACTCCTGGCGGGCCACTTTCATGCCCGTGTTCGTCGACGCCGACACGATCACCTCGCAGGAGTCCGCCAGCTCGGCCACCAACGAACGGGAGGCCATGATCTCCCCAACGGAAACGCCATGGACCAAAACCCGGGGTTTGCTGGGGGGGCGGTCATTCGTCCGGGTCAGGCCCACAGTCAGACGCTCCAAAACCATGCGGCGGAAGGACCGTTGCAGCAGTGCCTTAGTCACCCACCAGGGGGACAGCAGCAGGGCCGCAAAGATCCACAACAGGTCATAAGCCCCGTACAGGAGCGCATTGCGAAGGCCTGGAAATGGATCCGCCCCCACCGGACTAGGGATCCGATCCGACGGGGGCGACTGCTGCATGATTGTGGCTTTCAGTACGCCAGTGACCTACCGGCCGTGGCACTTCTTGAATTTCTTACCGCTGCCACAGGGACATTCATCGTTGCGGCCAACATCGGCCATACCCTTGGGCAGGGGCGCGGGAGCGGCCTTGGGGGCCGGCTTTCCGCTGGCCTTGGCTTCCTGGGCCGCGCGTTGCTCGGCCACCGCCTTGTTGCGACGCATGACATCGAAGGCATTCGAAGCGGAGACGCCCGGCTGTTGCATGGCCTGCTTGGCAACCTGCTTGCGGGCGCGCGCCTTGAGCATCTCCACCTGTTCGGGGGTCAGCTGCTGGGGCGCATTGGTGCCTTGCTGCATCTGGGGAGCGGATCCGCCGGATGCCATTCCCTTGGGCTGCAACGCACCGTCCGTCTGGGGTGAGCCCGGGGAAGGCCCGGCGCCTTCGACGGCTCCGGGTCCCTCGGGATCTTCCGGCTCCTGCACCTCGATGCGCAGGATCAGGCTGGACACCTCGTTCTCGATGGCGGGCAACAAGTGGTTCTGGAAGAGGTCGGTGCCCTCCTTCTTGTAGGCCGTCTTGGGATCTTCCTGCCCGTAACCCCGCAGGCCGATTCCCACCTTGAGGGCATCGATAGCCTTCAGGTGGTCCTTCCAGCGCGAGTCGATCGCGTTGAGCAGGATGTAGTTTTCGATGCGGGTGGAGAGCTCCTCGCCCCACTTGGCCTCGCGGCTCTCGAAGCGTTCGGTGACCTCTGCCAACAGGGGGCCGATGTCGTACTGCTCGGAATCGCAGGCCAATTCGGCGGACGATGATTTGATCTCCAAACCAAAGGTCTTCAAGCACCACTCGGTGAGGCCCGGCGCATCATCCGCATGCACGCGCACGCTGCGGCCCAAACAGCCTTCGATCATGGTCAAGACCTTGTCCTTCAGGCCTTCGCCCTCCAGCACTTCCTGGCGCACGCCATAGATGGTCTTACGCTGGGTGTCCATCACCTCGTCGTACTCCAGCAAGCTCTTTCGGATCTCAAAGTTGCGCTCCTCCACCTTGCGTTGGGCGCGTGCGATGGCGTTGGAGACCATTTTGGATTCGATGGCCTGGCCCTCGGTCATGCCGAGCTTCTCCATCATGTTGCGCGTCCAGTCCCGGTAGAAGATGCGCATGAGCGGATCTTCCAGGGAAAGGAAAAAGCGACTGGCGCCCACGTTGCCCTGGCGTCCGGTCCGGCCGCGCAGCTGGTTGTCGATGCGCCGCGCCTCGTGGCGTTCCGTGCCGAGTACGAATAGGCCGCCCAGACCGAGCACTTCCTTCTCGTCCACGTCACACTGTTCCTGCATGTCGGAACGGATGGCATCGATGCGCTCCAGGTTGTCCGTATCGCCCTCTTCGAGCCCGGCCTCCTCAAGGGCCGCTGCAAGGCGGTATTCGAAGTTGCCTCCCAGCTTGATGTCGGTACCCCGGCCGGCCATGTTGGTGGCCACGGTGATCGAACCCTTTGCGCCAGCCATGGCGACGATGTGGGCTTCGCGCTCGTGGTTCTTAGCGTTGAGGACCTCGTGCTTGACCTTGCGCTCGCTCAGCAGGCCAGCCAGGTGCTCCGAGCTTTCCACCGATGCGGTACCCACCAAGATGGGCTGTCCCTTGTCGTTGAGCTCCTCGATCTCCTCGCAGATCGCATTCCATTTTTCGCGCTCGGTGCGGTAGACCAGGTCCGACATATCCACACGGGCGATCGGCAGGTTGGTTGGCACGCAAACCACGTCCAGATCGTAGATCTTGTGGAATTCGCCGGCCTCGGTGAGCGCGGTTCCGGTCATGCCCGACAGCTTGTCGAACATACGGAAATAGTTCTGGAAGGTGATGGTCGCCAGGGTCTGTGTTTCCTGCTTGGGGGTCAAACCCTCCTTGACTTCCACCGCCTGGTGCAAACCATCGGACCAACGTCGACCAGCCATTTTACGGCCGGTGAATTCGTCCACGATGATGACTTCGGGGGCCACTTGACCCGAACGTTGGTCCTGACTCTCTTCGACCACGTACTCTTTGTCCAAGGTGTACAAGTTGTGGGCTCGAATGGCGTTTTCGATGTAATGGGGCCAATCCTCAAAACCCGGTTCATAAAAGGACTTGATGCCCAACATCTCTTGGGCAGCCACGATTCCGTCCTCGAGCAAGGAGGCGCTGCGTTCCTTTTCCTTGACCTCGTAGTGGTTCTCCGCGACCAACTCTTGAGCGACGCGATCGGCCTCCTTGTACTTGGTGATCGATTCCTCCGAACCACCAGAGATGATCAGCGGAGTGCGGGACTCGTCGATAAGAATGGAGTCGACCTCGTCCACGATCGCGAAGTAGAGGTCCTTCTGAACCTGCTGCTCCGGCGATGTCTTCATGTTGTCGCGCAGGTAATCGAAGCCGAATTCGTTGTTCGTGCCGTAGACGATGTCACAGTCATAGACGGGCTTGCGATCCCACGCGTCCATGTCGGCCTGGATGGAGCCCACCGTCAGCCCCATGTATTCGTAGATCGGCTTCATCCACTGAGCGTCACGCTTGGCCAAGTAATCGTTGACCGTCACCAGATAAACAGGACGCCCCGCCAGGGAATTCAAGCACAGGGCCAGAGTCGCCATCAGCGTCTTGCCCTCACCCGTCATCATCTCGGCGATCTTGCCCTGGTGCATGACGTAACCACCCACGAGCTGCACGTCGTAGTGGCGCATGCCCATGGTGCGCAGGGCGGCCTCGCGAATCATGGCGAACATGGGTGCCACAAAATCGTCGATGTCCGCGTCACCTGCCACGACCTGCTCGCGGTACTTGAGCACTTCAGCCTGGACGGCTTCGCGGTCCAAGGACTTGGCCCACTCCTCCTTGGCATTCACAGCGGAGACCACGGGCTCCAGCGTACGCAGGAAGCGCTCGTTTTCAGAACCAAAAAGTCGCTTGAGGCCCTTGCCGGCCTTTTCACCAAACGACGTAAACTTGTCGACTACCGAATCCCATTCCATGGTACGTATCTTCCCTCTGTTTGGCCCTCGATCCGAGTCGGGGCAGCAAATGAGCGCGGCATTATGCTTCAGGCAGCCACTAGGGGCCAGTGACAAAGCCCCAGGAGTCGTATCTTCCCCCATTGCTGGGGCATGGAAGGCCCTGAAAGCCGCTCGGGCGGGACTCTTGGCCCCAAACCTTCCAATATTTGGCCTGCCGAAGGACTTTTTTGGCCCGGATCACTCGCAGCCCAGCAGCTGATCGACCATGGCCAGCAGCATTTCTTTGGGGTACGGCTTGCGCAAATAGGCCGCGCAGGTGGGAACCCGGGCCAAATCGATGTCCGATGCCGTGGCCATCAGCACGGGTTGCTCCCTGAACCGCTCATCCGCTCGCATGCGACAGATGACCTCCTCGCCGGTCATGGTCGGCATGGCGAAATCCAAGACGATCAAGTCGAAGGAGCCCTTCTCCTCCAAGCGCTGCAAAACCTGGCCACCGTCAAAGGCCACGTCCACGTCGAAACCCCGGGCGCGCAACACCGCTGCCAAACCTTCCGCGACATCGTCTTCGTCATCCACCACAAGCAAGCGACCATTGCGACACGGTCCGCCCGCAAGGGCCGCATCCTCTTCCATCAGCGCCCTGAGATCTTCGTGGGTCGGCAGCTTGGCACTGGCCCAAGAAGTCTCGATGGATTCCTTCAATTCGGCGTTGTACCTGCGCAATTCAAGCCATTGCGCGTAATCGGCCATGTCAGGGGTGACCTTCAGTTCGTCGTGGGTGTCCACGGAAAAAAAGTACTCACCCGCCACCAGGTACTCCTGGATGACGAATTTCATGAAGGGGTACTTGTGATTTCCAAGGCGCAGGGTGAAGCGCCGGCAGCTCACATTTTCGGCTGCCCTAGGGCTCTCGAACAAGGACCGCACCTGCCGCAGATTCTCGGCATTGCGCAGGGCCCGAAGCTGCGACCGTTGGGCATCGGGCGGCCCGAATGGAAAGGCTGCATCCAGGTACATCTCCACCGCGCGGCGCACGTGGGAAATGGTGAGGGTTTGCAGCCGCATGGGAAGGGTTTGGTTGGATCAGGACTTGCGCCAGGGTTCTACTTGGGGCATCCCTAGGGTACCAATGCAATCGGAAAGCGTATCGACACCCTCGGAATGGAGCAGTTCCGCGATCTCCCGTCCCATGCGGCCCAGGGCGCTGGGGTCGGAGAAACTCACGGTGCCCACCTGTACAGCTTGGCAACCCACGACCAGGTACTCCATGACATCCTCCGCACATTGGATGCCGCCACACCCAATCACGGGAATGGATACGGCGGATACCACCTGATAGGCGCAGCGCAAGGAGACGGGTTTGATCGCTATGCCCGAGTATCCGCCCACCCCCGTGGCCAACCTGGGCGTGCACTTGCGCCAATCCACACCCATGCCCAGCAGGGTGTTGCCGGCGGTGATCGCATGGGCGCCACCGGCCTCACAACCCCTGGCGATCTCGTCCACACGGGTCACATTGGGGGATATCTTGGCGAAGAGAGGCTTGTTCGTGACCCTGCGTACGCCGGCCAGGACCTCCTCCGCCCGGGCGGGATCGGTGCTGTAGGGCAGTTTGCCCCCGTCCACATTGGGGCAGGAGAGGTTGAGTTCGAAGGCATCGATGCAGTCCTGATCATCGAGCCTCTCGGCCAAGCGGGCAAATTCCTCGGAGCGATGCCCCCCCAGATTCGTCACCACGCGGGTTCCCGGCTGCTGCGCGCGGGCTTGGCCCAATGCCGGCAGCACGTGCTCTATGTAATGTTCGATGCCCCGGTTTTCCAGACCGATGGAGTTTAGGAAGCCCGCCTCAGTCTCGTGGATACGGGGCAGCGGATTGCCCGGGCGCGGATCCCAAGTCACCGTCTTGCTCACCCAGGCGCCCAAACTTTCGAAGGGTACCATGCCTGTCATTTCCACCCCATGCCCAAATGTGCCCGAAGCCGAC
Source organism: bacterium (assembly GCA_024228395.1). Taxonomy (GTDB): domain Bacteria; phylum Planctomycetota; class UBA1135; order UBA1135; genus NORP259. The sequence goes on from JAAETM010000488.1 coordinate 13,302, forward strand.
ATCAGGGGGTTGTGGAAGGTGAGACCTGCGAGGTTAGTGGAAAGATCAACCATGGGCTTCGAAGGTTTGTCAGGACGTGGTTTCAGGATCGGGGGTCTGCTCTTCCTTGGGGGCCAAGAAAGTGGAGATCAAAAGCAACACAACCCCAACCGAAATGCAGGCATCAGCCACATTGAAGGTGGCAAAATGCCATTGCTTGTCACCAAACTCAAAGTACACATCGATGAAGTCGCGCACCGGGCCAAAGGGTTTATCGAGGTCGACGATCAACGGTTCGTAGAAGAGGTTGTCGTACGAATTTCCCAAAGCTCCGGCCATGACCAAGATCAAAGCGCTCAAGTACAAGCGCCGCCTGCGTGGCGCACGCAAGATGAGCCAACCCAGCACAAGCACCGCCATGCAGCGTCCAGGAACGAGGACTTTTTGAAAAGCAGCCCCCATGCCAAAAGCTGCGCCGTGATTCAGGTTGTACATCATGGCCAACCAATTGCCGATCACCGGGTGACGCTCATGGCCGTGCACATCTCGCTGCAACTCGGGCTCGGGCATCGGATAACCCCCATGGAAATCCGCATAACGGACCATTCGAGCTTCCAGCCAGGGCATTACCGATGCCTTGGAATACAGGTCAGCTCCCACCAGGGCGGCGACCACGAACAGGGCTAGGAAATGGCGCCAGATGGCGGGCTTTTGGGAGGGATCGGGAGCAGTCAAAGGAATGAATCGCGGAAGCTGGCGGGTTTAAGCCTCAAGCACCTCCGCCTCCACCTGACGCTGACAATCGATGCAACAGCGGGCGTGGGGAATGGCCTTCAGCCGGGTACGGCGGATCCAATGATCGCACTTCTCGCAGCGACCATAGCGCCCGTCGTTGACCCGCTCCAGGGCCGCGAGCACTTCCCGCACGGTATTTTCGTCCCTTTCCATCAGATCAAACGAAAACTCGACCGCCAGGATCTCCTCGCCAACGTCGTCGCTGCTGGATTCCCGGGCTCTGCGGCACGCCTGGGCGGTCTCCGCTTCCAACTCGTGGATGTCTCCGGACAGGTGATCCAACAGGTGCAGAAGGATCCCCTTGTACTTGGCAACGTCGACGGGGGTCATCTTACGGGTCATAATTGGTTCCTTGGCTCCAAGACTGCGGGGCCCAGGGCCACCGCGGGGTGCCCAATATAGTCCTTTATTATCGGGCGCGTTTCCCGGCCTAGACCCCTGTCAAGATCTTGTGCCCATGGGGCCCTTGCTATCCCAGCCCTGGGCTCCCAGCCTAGACCTGGGGACCCACCCCCCGCATCCATGAGCCCCGAACCGCCCAAATCCCGTCGACGCCCCAAAGCGGGCACGAGCAAGGCCCCCGCCAAGGGGTCCGGCTTACCGCCGGACCTGGACCTGGCCCGCCGGGAATTCCTCTCCGCCATGCGCGTGGAGGCGGGTCTGGCCTCGCGCACGCTGGAAGCCTACGGCCGCGACCTGACCCGCGCCCTCTCCTGGCTGGCGAACAGGGGCCTCAAGCGCTTGGCAGCCTTGCAGCAGGAGCAGGTGCTCGACTACCTGAAATTCCGGCGCGACAACGGCCTGGCCGAAGCCACCCTGGCCCGGGAGCTGGTCAGCCTGCGCATGCTGCTGCGCTACGCCCAAAGCGAGGGCTGGATCGGCCAAAGCCCCATTGCTCTCCTACCCGCCCCCAAGCGCAAGGCCCTGCTGCCCAACGTGCTCAGTCCGAAGGAGGTCGAACGTCTGCTCGCCGCCCCCGACACGCAGCACTGGCGTGATCAACGCGACCGCGCCCTGCTGGAGATCATCTACGCCACGGGCGCCCGCGTCTCCGAAGCCGTGTCGCTGACCACCGATTCCCTACAACCCGAACTCACCTCCCTGCGCCTGCACGGCAAGGGCGACAAAACGCGCATCGTGCCCCTAGGTGGTCCTGCCCGCGAAGCCCTCACCACCTGGCTCGAGGGTGGCCGCAAGCAGCAGCTCAAGGGGCTGCAAAGCCATCACGTGTTCCTGGGCCGCAGCCAAAAACCCCTGACCCGCGGCACCGCCTGGCGCATCGTGCGCGCCGCTGCCCTCAAGGCCGGCATACAAAACCACCTCAGCCCCCACACCCTACGCCACTCCTTCGCCACCCACATGATCGAAAGCGGCGGCGACCTGCGCGCGGTCCAGGAAATGCTAGGGCATGCTTCCATTCGTACCACCGAGGTTTACACGCACCTGGATTCGGAGCACGTGCGCTCGATCCATCGGTTGTTTCATCCGCGGGGGTGATTCGAAAGTCGCGGCGCCACGTCCCGGCAACAGGGTTGACGCGATCGAGTCACTGACCGGGGACTCGGAGGGTTCGAACAGCGCTCCACAAATTCAGTCCCCAACCAAATGGTCGTGAATCACGCGAGCTAAGTCGGGACTTATGCCTTCGACCGTGGAAAGTTCTTCGACGCTCGCCTGGGAGACACCCTGGACGGAACCAAACTTGGTTAGCAGGGTCTTGCGACGTTTTGCGCCGACCCCGGGGATCGAGTCCAGACGACTTTTGATGCGGCCGCGTTCCTTTCGGTGATAGGTGATTGCAAAGCGATGGGCTTCATCGCGTATGCGTTCTAGTAGGTGGCGGGAGGCCGAGTTCTTGGCTAGTTCGAGGGCGTGCTGGGCGCCCGGCTTGAAGACTCGCTCTTCGGTGGCGGGCAGGCTTTGGCCTTTCACGGTGCGGGCGGAACGGGCTTTGGCCAAGCCGATCATTTGAACGCCCCAGGCGGAGGCTTCGCTGCGCGCTTCCAGGGCCTTGTCCAGTTGGGCCTGGCCCCCGTCGATGACGATCAAATCAGGGAGATCGCCCTCCTTGACACCACGCTTGAGGCTGCGCAATACGACCTCGTGCATCGAAGCGAAGTCATCCTGACCTTGCACGTCGCGGATCTTGAATCGGCGGTAACCACTGCGGTCCGAATGGCCCCGGCGAAAACGAACGCGGCTGGCTACCACGTTGGTGCCCTGCAGGTTGGAGATATCAAAACAGTCCATGACCTCGGTGCCCGGGTCTAAGTCCAGGGTATCGATGAGTTGCTCGAGCGCGGCTTCGTCCCCGGCCGCTTCGCTTTCGAAGTTGGACAGGGTCGCGCGGGCATTTTCACCGGCCAGGTCGAGCATACGTTTGCCTGCGCCGCCTTGGGGGAAGATCCAGCGGCAAGTTCTGCTTAGCGTTTCAGCCAACAGCGCATCTTCGGAGGGTTTCCAGGGCAAGACCAATTCGCCGGGCAAACCGCGGCGTCCCCCACCGTACAAGGCAGTCACCGCAGAGTGCAGCAACTCGGGATCGGGCAGTTCGCTCTCAAACCGGTGGGAACGACTTTCGGTGAGGCGGCCTTCGCGGAAGCTGAGGCGGTGAATGACCGCGCGTTGGCCACGCCTTGCCACGGCTAGCACATCGCGGTCGATGCCATCCTTTGGACAAACCGCTTGGTTCTCAACCGTACGGCGCAGGGCCAGCAAGCGATCGCGCCAATCGGCGGCACGTTCATACTCCAAGGATTCGGACGCAGCCTGCATACGCGTGCTGAGATCCGTTTCGAGTTCGCGGATGTCACCCGAAAGAATATCCATGGCGCGGCCGACCAGCTGCGAATATGCGCTGGGCTCAATGCGGTTCACACAGGGTGCACTGCACAACCCAATCTGGTGCTTGAGGCAAGGCCGGCTGCGGTGGTTCATGACCGAGTCCGGGCAGTCGCGCAGGGGAACAACGCGGTGCAGATCTTCCAGGGTACGGCGGATGATGCGCGAGGAAGCGAAGGGGCCAAAGTAGCGACTGCGCCCCGCCGGCTTGTTTTCTTCGGGACGATGGGAGCGCACGAACTTAAAACGCGGAAAGTCCTCGTTCAAATCGATGCGCAGCATCAGAAAGGACTTGTCATCCTTGAGTCGGATGTTGTGCTTGGGTTTGTACTGCTTGATGAGGCTGTCCTCAAGCAGCAGGGCCTCCCCCTCGGTGCGCGTGACGATCGTCTCCACACGCTCGGCGTCACGCTCCAGGAAGGCCACATTGAGTCTGCCATCGGCCCCCGGCCGGCGGTAGGAGCGCAGCCGGGACTTCAGGTTGACCGCCTTGCCGATGTAGAGCACCTGGTCCGACCCGTCGCGGAACAGATAGACCCCGGGCCGCTCAGGGGCTTCGTCCAGGGACCAACGGGGTTCGCTCATGGCGGTAAGTATAGCGCCTCGGGCAAGGAAAAGCCCCGGAGAGCTCGGGCGGTCAATGGACCGTTCGAGCTCTCCGGGGCGATGCTTGGGGCGCCAGCAGGCGCGCCTGGTCAGACCCTATTGGCAGAACTTGATCTCGACCGCGTTGGTCGTGTTCGAAGTATTGTTCGGGTTCATATCCCGGTGCCAAAGCTGGAAGTTCCAAGTGGACCCGGCCTGGAAGGCTTGTCCCTGGGGCAGGTTGTTGAAGTCCATGGCCAGGGACATTGTGCCGGTCGCTCCCGATTGCAAGATTTGCCCGTTGAGGCGGTACAGGGGACCGCCCACACAAAGCAAACCCTCACTGGGGGAGGGCAACGAAACGGAAGTGCGCGCCGGCGACATCAGATAAAAGCCAATGACATTGAGGGGCAAGTTGCTCGAGTTCAGGGTCAGGTCCTGCATGAGCACATCGCTGCTGCCGATGGCGTCGAGCACGCCCGCAAGACCGGTGGAGTTGACTGCGGCTGTGCAATAATTCGTGAATCCGCAGCTCGGGGTTCCGATGGCTGTGAGGTCAGCCATGAGGGTGGCGTCCACATCAATCTGATCGATCAAGCCGCTGATCAGCAGATGGGCGGTACTGCCAGCCGGCAGGAACGTGGGGGCATCGAAGGGCATGTCCGTCAATGCGAAACCCGGAAGGGGGTCCAAGGTGGTTTGCTGGAAAGCCTGGTTGAAATCCACATCGATCGAGGGATTGGGCCCGGTCGTGAAGAGAGCGCCCGCCAGGGACAAGACCAAGTTCATGGGACCCACCGGAGTGGGAGTTCCCTGGAAGTCCAGGGTCATGGTGACCGAAACAGAAACCAGGGTGGAAAAACCGTAATGCCCGGGGATCGCGGCCGGAATCAAAACACCTGGAACGGGCGAGCCCGTTTGCACGATCCTGAAATCGGAGACCGATTGGTTGCCAAGTGGCAAGCCAACCGGGAAGCCACCGAGGTACAGGGAGTCCGGACTGAACGTGCGGAAAGTACTGAACAAGAGGTCGAGGGTCAGATCGGTACTGGCCGTATTGCCGCCCAGAAAATCCAAGTCCAAGGCACTGACCTCCATGCTCAAGTTGGGTAGATCGAGGTCCATAGTGAAGGAACCCGTGGGTGCCCCCATGTGGTCCAGGTCGCCCGCCAATCCCAAATCCACTGGAATATCCTGGTTGCCCGAGCCTCCGAACAAACCAGGAACCGTACGGGTACCTCCCGGGTTGGTGGTCGCGTCGTAGTCCCCCTTGAGGGTGGCGTCGAGGTCCACACCAAAAGTGGACACCAAGGACGCACTGCTCAGGTTCTGGTCCAGGGTAAAATCGTAGCTTTGCGCTTGCGCAGGGGCCGAGACAACCGCGAAGATCGCAAGCAGCGAAGCCCCACGCAAGAGAGAGTTTGGAGAGAATTTGCAGATAACCATGGTGCAAATTCTATCCGGGCGCGGTGGAGAAAGTTAGGCCCTTTTTGGCACGAGCCCCCCGCAGCACCCCCGGGGCCCCCAAATCCCAAGATGAAACCCGCCGAAAGGCGACAATTCGGACCTGCCTCCCACCCTCCACCCTGGCAGGCCGCCCGAGAACCAGCGGTTTCAGACGGGTCGTCACAGATCGCTTGGCAGGGCATCAGGTTGGCCTATTCGCAAGGCTCCGACAACGCCGCCAGGCCATATTGTGGGGGGGCGACTGGAAATCGCCGTTTGCCTGCGGCCTGCTAACTCCAGCGGGAATCGCCCTGGCCCAAGGCATAGCGCCCACCGCCTCCAAAGAAGATCGCCAGGGCCCCCAACATGTACAGCAGGTTCAGCTCGGTTGTGAGCCCGCCGTAATCGTTCAGCGCGTACCAATTGTCAGGGTGGGCCAGCACGATCGTCATGACCATGGTCAGCGCCACCACAAGGGCACCCAGCCGACTCCAAAAGCCCACGATGATCAGGACCGGGGCGAGCACCTCTCCGACATAAACCCCGTGCGCGATGAACTCCGGCCAACCCCGGGCTCCGAGGGTCTGCTCGATCCATGTGGTGCCCTTGGATACCTTCTCGATCCCGTGCAGCAACAACAACCCCCCCACAGCGAGGCGTAGCAGTAGTTTTCCAAGGTCCTGATTTAGAAAAGGTTTGTCCATGGAATGAAGGTACACCCCGGCGCTGCGAACTACCAGGATATCTGAGCGCCAGCAGAAATCACTCCAATGATCCCCGGGAATCTGGTTCCGTTTTCAAGAAGTGGGAAGAGGCCCTCTGCCCTGTGGCGTCAGCAGGTCCTTTGAACGATCCAAAGGAACTCGATAGCGTTCCAGAATGCGCGGGGTTGCTTCGGCCACTTGATGCGCCTGCAGCACGATGCTCATGCCCTTGGTGACTTCAATTTTCACGAGGCCTTCTTCCGCCTCCACCATTTCAATCAGGTGTCGCAAGTCCCTGGGCTGCTGGCCATTGATGCTCAAGACCCCCTGCTCGGAGATGTTCTCATACCCCACGGTCACCCGGTCCGCGAGAATCTGCGTCACAACCACATACTGCTGCTGTTCTTTGGTGCGCACACCCCGGTAATAGGTCTGCACCAATTCACGCGGAGCTTTTTGATGCCACATGCTCCACTCTTCCAAATAGTCCAAGGTCAAAGGCTGGAAGATCACGCCGCCATAAATGAAGTAGGTGGGATCCTTGTCGTAGTTGGCCATTGGCACAAGATGCGCGGGCGCTTTCAAGTTGACGGTCAGGTTCAGGACCTCGCCATCGCGTAACACTTGAACGGACAGATCTTGGCCAACAAAATGCATGCCAAGTACGGCGTGCAAAGCCATGCGATAGCTTTCGTCGAACAAGATCGTGCCGTTGTTGGCGATCGAGTATCCACCCAGGTTCAGAAGAACATCCCCGACCTGCAATACTCCCGACGCCGCTCCGCCATAGTCCACGTGGGTCACAAGCACTCCACTGCCACCATTGGCGAGCCCATTGGCCATGCGCATGACCGGGTTCTGCAAGGTTTGCCACGCGATGCTCAAGGAAGGAATCGCCGGATTTAAACCGTCTTTCACACACTTTAGGAAGTGGCGGATCAGCGGGGTGGGAACCATCTCGCCCACGTTCTCGGCATCGTCCATCGACTGGAAAGCGATGCCGACGACGCGACCGTCCATCACCACCGGTCCCCCGCTGTTTCCGTCGTTGATGGCCGCATCTACCGTGACCGCCATCAGGTAGCGCTCGCTGTGCGAATAACATTGCACCTCGATACGACTGACCACGCCCTCGGTCACCGACAGCTCCTCGCCCCCCACCGGATAACCAAGCACCGATACGCGATCTTCCAAATCGGGAAGCTCGCCCAGGGGCGCAGGATCGATGCCGTCTAGGAACGAAGCATCCTCCAGCTCTAGCAAGGCCAGGTCGCTGTCATGGCAAACCGCCAAAACACGGGCGATGGACTTGTCCGGTTCGTGGATTTTTTGGAGCTCGATGAAGGTGGCATTGGCCACCACATGGGCTCCGGTCAGGACCTGATTGGGTCCGATCACGACCCCGGACCCGGTGGCCTGTTCGGCCAAGCGGGTTTGCCAGGGGGATGAATAATCGGGCTCTTGAATGGTCGCGAAGACCTTGACGACTGCGGCTTTTATCACGCGCACAAGATAGTCAGGCGGGCCGCATATGCGACCCGCATTTCGGATTTCGGGGCTAGATGCCCAGATTCAGGGCTAGTGGGGTTTCCAGTAGCCGCGCGCAACCTCTGGTTGAAACCCGTCCAGGTCCAATCCGTCGAGCTCCACGGTTTGCCCGGTTTCGGCGGATCGGTTGGTCCCCATTAGGATGCGTACCACGTCCAGACCGCCGGTGAAGGCAAACCGAGACTGGGTCCGGCCAGGGAGTGCTGGACCCTATGCCGACTAGGCGATCCCTGTCGAGAAGTATCAACAAGAAGCGTGCATGCGCCTGACCATGCTGGTCACAGTAAATCCCGCACCTCGAGTTAGGACTCCAGGTGAAAGAAAGTATTGAAACCAGCGCCAGCAAAACGGATGCGAAGATTGTCTATGAGACCTGGGCCTTTTTGGGGTAGGCGATCATCACGGCCACAAGGCAAGCGAGGGACATCCACATGGGGACGGAGAAGAGTCGGGTGTAATCGGTGCCAGCCTCTGTGGTGGCCCAGTTATCCACGACCCAAGTCGCAAACCAGCTCCCCACGATGATTCCCAAACCGACTAGGACAAGGTTGAACAGGTTCTGGGCGCTGGCTCGCACGTCCTTGGTGGTATGTTCATCCACCACCATAAAGGCAACAAACCAGAAGCACCCAAAACACAAGCCATGGAGTGCCAAGCCAAAGATGATGGCCATCATGGAACTGCTCGCATAGGAGAAGATGGCCATACGCGCGGCATAGGCGACGAGACCGATCATCAGCAGCTGCTTGCGACTGAATTTCTTGGTCAGCGCGGGGATGAGCGCAATGACCAGGATCTCTCCCATCTGCCCGACCGTCATCAATCCTCCTCCTCCAACGCCAAAGATCTTGGTTACCAAATTGGTGAAGCCCATGCCGCTGCCCTTGCTCTGCAACTCGGTCAGAAAGGTACTGGTGTGGACAAAGTAGTATTGGTGGATGATGCTCACTGGGATTGCAATCAGGAACAAAGACACCAGCGGTTGGCCCTTGATTTCACCAATGGCCTCAATGGAAGCATTCTTCTGGGCGCCCTTTTTGGTGGGAGGGGTGTTTGGCAAGCTGAAGCAGTAGAGCCCCATGATCGCTCCAACAATCGCCGAGAAACGAAAGGCGTCGCCACGGCCAGCATCCTGAGCGGCGATCAAGGCTTCGGACGACAACGCCTCAGGACTGTGCTTGTACAGCAACCACTGGCCTACCGCAATCCCCGCCACGATCCAACCGATCGTGCCCCACAACCTGATGGGAGCGAAGTCTCTGTCCCTGTCGGAAATATGATGCAAGGTAAGGGAGTTGGTCAAAGCCAGTGTAGGCGTGTAAATGACGCCATATACCAACGAGAGCCAAAGGAAGGTCCCATAATCGGGCACGCTGGCCAGTTTCCAAACCAGAGCGGCCCCAACCAAGTGGCACAGGGCTAAGAACTTTTCAGTAGCCAGCCAACGATCCGCAACTTGTCCCGCCACAAATGGGCCGATGATGGCCCCCACCGCACCAGCGGCCAAAACCCGTCCAACCTGCTCCACGCTGAATTCGCGATGCCCCTGCAGGAAGGGATATAAAAGCGGCAACCATGCACCCCAGATGGCGTACTGGAGGAACATCATGAACGACAGGCGAAGTTTCAGGGTCATAGAATCTCTCTGGGAAGGAAAAGAGGTTTGTTCGGGGGATTACAGGCTGCGCACCAAGACGTGCTCGACCTCGACTTCGGTTCCGGGCACAACGATGGGGTTCCACTGGACACTGCCCATCTCGCCCACACCGGTGTGTTCTGAATCATTGACGAGCACGTCATTCATCCAGACCCGCACGCGGGCCTTGCCTTCTGCGAACTCACGCACCATACGCAGGTCAAAGGCGACGCCGGGGAATCCGTGCTGGGTGGAGAGTGAATTGCCAGGTTTCAAGGAGCCTGTGCGCATCGTGCCGGGTCCGGTGTGGTTCAGGACCAATTGGAAACCATCGTCGCCAGGATCGGCGGCATCGAATTGAATGGAACTGGTTCCTCCATCGGAAAGGCTCACGCGGGCGAACAGTTCAAAGGAACCTGCCACGTGGGCCTTTTTCTGAAGATCGGTCCAATCCCCCTCCGGCACGCGGCTTTCGCGGATTGGTTTAACGCGAATGTCGCCCAGGGCCACGCGGCTGATCGTTCCTTGAAAACGCATGGGCCCCAGGGCCACTTCATCTTTGGAAACGGCTCCACCGGTGGGTTCGCCACACTCCGCTGACCCCAGGACCATGGTCCCATCCAGGGTCACTTGCTCAAAGCGCGCATTGGAAACCTTGTTGCCTTGATCGTCAAAACGGGGCGCGATAAAGGTACCGTGCACTTTGTGCCATTCACCAGCGCCCTTGTAAGCCTTGGCCCGCGGCCCCTTCACGCCAACAACCCCGCAGCACCCATTGACATCGTCATTCAACTGCAACTCGTAACGGTCCATCAGGTACAAACCGGAATCGCCACCCTCGGGCAACATGAACGCAAAGCGGAACTCAATGTCACCGAATTCGAGCCTGGAAGTGAAGTCCTCATAAGCGCCCTCGCCATTGACCAGGGCCCCGTTTCCGGGGGTGGTGACAAAGCCGGTGCGGTCATTGGGATCCAGCGCCGCGTCCACCAGATCCCAACCGGCCCCATCAAAGGTGCCGAAGGGATCCTGCCAAGAGAGCGTCAGCCAACCGCCGTCCCCCGCTTCCTTTTGATCGGGAGGTGTGGCTCGCTTGGCGACCGGGGTGTCGACCGCAGGACCCGCAGGCATGCGGTGGATCGTGTAATCGAATTCGTCGTGCAAGAGGCCTACGCCTTCCACCTTCACGCGAACGCATTTGCCCGCCTGCAAATCGGGCAAGCGCAGGGTCATACCCAGTCCATCCGCGTCCATTTCAAGGGCGCTGACGGTGAGGTTTTTCTGGTTGGTCATGGGCGACCCATAGTCCCACCACCAGTTGTAGTCGTACTCGTAGACGCCCACCTGGCCGACCTTCGGAATCTGCTCCAGGGGCGCGCTAAAGCGCAATTGGAAGCCATCCTCGATCAGGTGGATCGATTGATATTCGACGGGTGTAACGCCGGTCCAGCGCACGCGAGCGATGCCCGAAGCGGGAGCCAAGCCGCCCCAACCCCGGTTGGTCATGCCACAGAACAGGGTGCCGTCCCCTGCGAACTCCACGCGCAAAACACTGCCAATCTCCGTGCGGAAGGGAAGCACGGCCCCTTGAACGCGCCCATTGATCTCTTCGAGCATGGCGCGCAGCACCATACCTTCGGTCAACTCGGCCACGAAGAGCTGGCGGTCAAAGGGACCGAACGCGCCACCGGTCAGATCTGAAACCATGTTGCCGGTGGACTTGGACCATTCATACGGCAGCCAGATCGCGGGGCCAGTGGGCGCGATTTCGGGCGGATCGATCGAACTGGGGACTTCTTCGCCAAAGCCATAAGGTTCGGTCCAGCGCAGGGAGGCGGGATGTCCATAGAACCCATCCTTCTTCACATCGAAGATGCTGCAGGCGGGCATCCAATCGCCCTGATTGTCGGAATACAGCAAGCGCCCTTCGCAATCGATCGACAAACCCGCTGGGCTGCGCGCCCCCATGGCCCAGGATTCGGTGGTCCCATCGGGGGCGATGCGCAGGATCCAACCGCGACGATCGCGTTTGCTCATGCCGTGCCACCACTCGGGAGACCAAAAGCCCACGTTGGTGCTCACGTAGAAGTTTCCCTGGGCGTCGATCGGCAGGCCGAAGGCAAACTCATGGTAGTTGCCGCTCATGCCCCAGTCCTGGCTGACGGCCTCGATGCGATCGCAGATGTGATCGCCATCCAGGTCGATCAAGCGCGAGAGTTCCCCACGCTGAACCACGTAGATCTGACCTTCGTGCACAGCTAGCCCAAGGCCCTCGTGCAAACCCTCCACAAAGATGTGGAAGCGCGCATCGGCGGGGTCCTTCGCAAGGGCGTTGTCGATCCACCAGACCCGGCCACGGCGGGTGCTGACGAGCAGGGTGTCCTTGTCCAGGAATGCCATGCCGCCCACTTCGATGACCTCGCCCACGGGGGGTGCGAGGTAATCCACCATATATACATCCGACTCACCGCCGGACAAACCCGCTGCAAGAAAAAGTGCTGCAATTATCATTGAACCAGCTCCTTCAAGCCCCTCAGGTTTTCTTCGGTGGGTTTTAAGCCGTATAGGGTGTCGACCCATAGGGTGGACACGTTGTTATCTGATGTGGCGGTATGCTCGAGGAAGTACGTGGGCAATGCATCATCACCGTTGCGGCGCAAGAGGCGCCCTGCTTTGCCTACAGCGACCACAGTGACCTTACTGACATGCAGTTGCGCCAATTGCATGAATCCAAATGCGGAGTCACCGGGAGCCTCGAATGTGCGACGATAGCCCGGCCAGCCCGCGACGGTGATCGCTTGAGCACTTTCTCGAATCTGCGGGGGGAGACCAGCCGAGCCGTTTACGTCAGTCCCGGTCCATTTGTACTCCACCCACGCTATTCCGTCGGAGACCGTGGTGGCTCCTAAATTGGCCATCCAAGGCATCCACGGGTCGGCTGTATTTGACGCCACAAAAATGGCCCACATGAAAGAGCTGCCACCCCCATCCACCAGATGGGAAACAACGCCCAGCGGTTGAAGCTCAGCACCGCCACGTCCTCCCCAGTCCTTGCGATCCACGAACCCACCCTGGCGCACGCCGAGCAAAACCAGGGGCTTGGTGTTGTATTCAAAGGTCAAACCATCGGCGCCTCCGACCAGGAGCCCACGGGTGACGGGAGCCATCCCGTCGGCGATCGGCGGCAAACCACCGCGGATCACGAGGGGTTTGTCCACGACCCGGTATTCGCTTTGGCCCGGTTGAACCGTGATCGGTTCGGGACCCAGCTCGATCACATAATCGGCAAGGATCCGGCACTGGGCTTCAGAAAGGACTTCCTTGAAGCCCGGCATGGGCGTGCCACCGATGCCATTTGAGATGGTCCGGAACAGGGCTTCGGGGGTATTGCCGAACGAAAAGGCCCCTTTCTTAAAGCTGCGCGCAGGACGATCCATGACCACAATGCCATTGCCATCCCCGGTCACCCCGTGGCACATGGCGCACTGAGCCTGATAGAGGGAGGACCCATCCAGGTCCACTTCTGCAACCTCCCCGCCGCCATCACCGGGGGGGTCTGTTTTTTCCCCACAGCCCACGGTTCCCAACGCACACGCAAAAATGGCTGCCATCACAACCCAAGGTCCACCAGCTAGGTATTTCATCCCCAACAGGGTACAGCCGAACAGTAGTTTTGCAAAAGGACGATGGCCAGGAGGGCACCCAAGGCGCTAATTTGCTTCCCAGGAACACCTCCATGAAAAAACTCTCTGTAAACGGCAAGGACCTCTCCCTGGAGGGAGTGGACCCCACAACACCCCTACTCTGGGTCCTACGCGACCATTTCGGCCTGACCGGCACACGCTTTGGCTGCGGCAAGGCCCTGTGCGGTGCTTGCACCGTGCACGTGGATGGCGAGAGCCAGCGCTCCTGCCTGCTGCCGGTCTCCGCGGTCGAAGGCAGCAAGGTCACCACCATCGAGGGCCTTTCCACCGACGGCGACCACCCCTTGCAGAAGGCTTGGCGCGACCATGACGTGCCCCAGTGCGGCTACTGCCAGTCCGGACAATTGATGTCGGCGGCGCACTTGATCTCCGAGCATCCAAGCCCGACAGACTTGGAGATTGACAAGGCTATGGACGGCAATATTTGCCGCTGCGGAACCTACCCGCGCATCCGCGCTGCGATCCACCAAGCTGCCAAGGAGATGAAATAATGTCCGACATCACCAATATGCAAGGTTCGCGACGCGGCTTCCTGCAGGGACTTCTGGCGGGCGGCGGTTTGGTCGTAGCCACGGGGTTCGCCACAAGCAAAGTCTTCGCCAACAACAACCTGCTCGAAGGCGAGCTCGAGCTCGACCTGTTCCTGCGCATCGACAGCAAGGGCCTGATCACGATTCTGACCCACCGATCCGAAATGGGTACGGGCATCCGTTCGACCCTGCCCCTGGTGGTGGCCGACGAACTCGACGCCACCATGGACACCTTGAACATCGTGCAAGCCATTGGCGACCCGCGTCTGGGCGACCAAAACACCGATGGCTCCAGGAGCATCCTGCAGTACTATCCCATCATGCGCAAGCTGGGCGCCACGGCCCGCACCATGTTAGAGATGGCCGCCGCCGAAACCTGGGGCGTGCCGATCGCCGAGGTCCACACGGAACTCAACGCCATCCACCATAGCGATGGCCGCAGCCTGAGCTTTGGGGAACTGGCCGCCAAGGCCTCGCAACAACAACGCCCCGAACCGGAAACCTTGACTTTCAAGTCGCCCGAGAAGTGGCGTTACGTGGGCAAGCACAACAAGACCCTCGACCTGCGCGACCACACCGTGGGCAAGGGCCAGTTTGGCTTGGACGTCAAGATCGACGGCATGCTTCACGCGGTCATCGCCCACTGCCCCGTGCTCGGTGGCAAGTGGAAGAAATACGACGACAAAAAAGCCCTGGCCATCCCCGGTGTCATTCAGGTGGTTGAAATGCCCTTCGCCAAGGCCCCCTTCAACTTCAAGCCCCTGGGCGGATTGGCGGTCATCGCCACCAGCACCTATGCCGCCATGCGCGGCCGGGATGCCCTGGAGGTCGAATGGGAGAATGGTGCCAACGAATCCTACGACTCGGCCGCGTTCCGCGCGGGCATGGAGGAAGAGGTCAACAAGCCAAACAAGATCATCGCTGAAAAGGGCGATTTGGACCAGGCCATGAAGACGGCTTCACAGGTGCTGAAGGCCGACTACTACCTGCCGCACCTCTCCCATGCCCCCATGGAGACTCCCTGCGCGGTGGCCCACGCCACCGAAGACGGCTGCGAACTCTGGGCGCCCACGCAAAACCCCCAAGCGGTCATGGAGACGGTTGGTAGCACCTTGGGCATGCAGCCAGATCAAATCACGTGCAACGTGACCCTGTTGGGTGGAGGTTTTGGCCGCAAGTCCAAACCCGACTATTGCGCGGAAGCCGCCTGGCTAAGCCGCGAGCTCAAGAAGCCTGTTCAGGTCTTCTGGACCCGCGAGGACGACCTTCGCCACGATTACCTGCACTCCGTGGCCGCCATGCACCTGGAAGGAGGCTTGGACGCAAACGGAAGACCTGTGGCCTGGTTGGGTCGCACGGCGTTCCCCACCATCATGTCCACCTTCATGCCCAATCAAGACCATGGCGCTGGCGGGGAATGGGGTATGGGGTTTGCGTACCTGCCCTTCCCTGTGGAGAACATTCGCCTCGAAGCAGGC
>JAAETM010000489.1 GCA_024228395.1 bacterium
CGCTACCGAATCGTAGCCGAGGGCACACCCCCTTTCCGGTCTTGCGGCAATTCCTCCCACGAACATCGCCGCCTGGGCTTTGAGGATTCCATCATTGATATCCTCCCTAACGAAACCACGGTCATAGGCATGGACCTCAAGAAAGGAGCGCTCCTAAAGGCCACTGTTCATTCCGAATCCGGTATCCAATTGCTCCCTGGGGAAACGTGCCAAGGCCGATTCTTCGACAGCCGTCCTCGGACCGAACCCTACGCCAAACTACACCTCGAGCACCCCACGCGCCGCTCCGTCCGCGTACCCCACTACGAACAGGAAGGCCACCCCTTCCGCGTCCCCACGAGCTTCTGGCCCCTAAACCAGACCACCACCAGCGAGCGCCTACCCTACGGCGATTACACCCTGGTCGTCACCCGCTGCGACGGCAAGGTCGAGCGGCGACCCGTGGAACTGCGTAGTGGGGAAACTACCGAGATCACTGTTCAATTTGGGGATCAATGAAAGCCACTGCTCTATTTCAACCAGCCTGACGCCGGGCCAGGGCCAGCTGTTGGGGAATGGTGCGGTCAAGGACCTGGGCCAAGGCGGTCACGATAGCGCAGGAGGAGGGTTTCGGAGGGTAACGACGTCATATCAGGAACAGTGCGCGGAACTCGGCTCCACGCTATGCCCAATTCAGAATAAAAGGAACCGTTTGCGTCCAGGTTCGATATGTCCCTGGCGTCTAGGCCATGGGCCGCGTCCTATCAGGCCCTGATGTGGCCCGCTGGCATAATATCTGACACGCATATGATTTCCTCCCTGCTCGCACCGCTGACCCTCGCCCTGCTCGGCTTCGCCCAGGGGCCCACGCCGCCCAAGATTCCGGCGGTCAAGGTTTCTGATGGACTGAAGCAGATGATTGAGATCCAGACGCAGGATGGCGAGGGATCCAGCTTTCGCATGGTGCCTAACATGCGCTTTGTGGTGCTGCCGCTGGACAGTGGCCCATTGGCGGATCCGATCTTGGAAGGGGTCACCGATGATGAGGGACGCGCACTGCTCGAGCTGCCAACGAAGGCCTTTCGCACCGACAACACTGGCAGGTTTTGGGCGCATGTCTATCTGCGAGAAGAGGGCAAGCAGACCCGGCGGGCCGAGTTCCTCTACCCTGGTGATTTTGGATACAGTTCCAACGCACTCTCGATCGACGTGCTCGATGGCCGCACGACTTTCGGGCGCACGGTGGATAGCGCTGGCAACCCCGTTGACGCTCGCTTGAGTCTGCGCGAACAGGATGGGTCTTACATCCCTGTTGGAAAGGGCGAAACGACCCGCTACATCGATCTCCATGGTGGCTGGCATCTGGTGCACCACGAAGAGCCACTCACGATTTCTGGCAAGGTCAAAGCGAACGGCGTGGGCACCGCAAGCTTCCAGGGCTTGGAACTGGGTTGCCCGTCGAGTCGCACGCCTTTTGAAGTGGTGCTGCAGGGGGAAGGAGTGCTCCGGGGGACCCTGTTCAACCAGAGCGGAAATCCCTCGGAGGGGGTCAGTCTGGTTTTCACCCAGACCTCCTCCGACACCGGCCTTCCAGGCAATGTCTCCGGCAGCTGCAGCACCGACGAGGACGGGCATTTCATGGCCAGTGGCCTCCAGCCCGGTTCCTACAAGGTCCAACGCAATAGCAGGGCAGTCCCCCAGGCAACGCAGGACCTGCTTGAGTCCCTGCGCTTCGAAACAAACAAGGGACCCATTTGCCTGGAGATACCTAGGTTCCATTTGGAGGTCACCCTGCTTTCTAGCGATAGTGGCCCCTGGACTGGTAGGATCGTTCATGCTGGTCAGCAGCTGTACCCATTTGCCAGAGAAGCCTCCCACGAGAGAAAAGGACTCGACAAAACCAAATGGCCGGAGGAACCAACCCTTGTGGTTGTGGACGCTGGAAGCAAACGTGACGCACAGCTAGCAGAGAGCAAGCGACTGGTGGGGCCTCATTCGCCGATGATCGTTACACGTTTGAGCTCAGGGCTGGGCATAGCTATTGGGTTGGCCTCCTCGGTGGCGACTTTGCCGTGCAATTGGAGAAGGTCACCGTCACGGAAGATCGGGCTCATTACAAAGTTCAAGTGACCCCGGTCAAGGCAGAAGGTTTCGGGCAAATACGATTGGGATCGAGGGATGCCCCTCAAGGCCGATCGATCTAGCAGTCCACTAGCGACACCGCCCTTCGGATTGAAACAACGACCGGTGGGATTCGACTCATCAACACTCAATATCGAACCTACAGCATCGACTCCAAACTGCCCGTCGGTCGCTATCGAGTCGTGGCCACCGGCACACCTGGGAATCGAGGCTGCGGCAACTCCTTGTACGAGCACCGGGATCTTGGCTTTGAAGAGACCATCGTCGAAATCCGCAAAGATGAAACCACCATCCTCGGCATGGGGCTCAAACAGGGCGCGCTCCTCAAAACCACCGTTCTCTCAACAGATCCTGTGACCGTGCCTGCGACCCGCAGCGATGTCATCTATTTTGGTTTCTCCCCTGGTCCTCCAACCGAGCCCTACGCCATTCTCCACCTGGAACACAACACCCGCCGATCTGAGTGGGTTCCCCACTACGCCAAGAAGGGGCACCAATTCCGCTCGCCCACATGCTACTGGCCCCTGAACGAAACGATCACCAGCGAACGCCTGCCCTACGGCGACTACACCCTGGTCGTCACCCGCTGCGATGGCAAGATCGAACGGCGTCCCGTGAAACTTGAGAGTGGAAAGACGACCGAGATAACGGTTCAATTCTAGGACCCATGAAAGCAACCACCACACTGGCTTCCACCGAAGCCCCCGACGGTTCGCTCCTTGTTCTTCAGGAGCACGATGGAGACTTCTTCATGCGCATCGATGGCGTGGCTTTGATGAGCACCACCGCATGCGCTTCGGAGCAGACCATGGCAGAGTTGGCTTGTGATGAATTGGAATCTGCCACGCCCCACGTTTTGATCGGGGGTCTGGGATTTGGCTTCACCCTGCGTCGGGTTTTGCAGCTCGTTCCCGACAAGGCCCAGGTCACCGTGGCAGAGTTGTTGCCGGTGATTGTGGATTGGAACCGCACGCACCTTAAAGATGTGAACGGCGACCTGCTCGACGATATGCGCGTGACCATTGAGCAAATGGACGTGTACGACGTGCTCAAAAACTGCCCCCCCCGTAGTTTCGACGCGATCCTGTTGGACGTGGACAACAGCCCCGATCCGCTGGTGCAGGGCGGCAACGTGCGGCTGTATTCCAACCGAGGGTTGCGCATCGTTCAGGCAGCCCTGGCGAAACACGGCAAGGTCGTGTTTTGGTCCGCCAACGAAGATGCGAGGTTCGAACGCTCCCTTGGAAAGGTCTTCCGCAAGGTCGAAGCAGTGCCGGCCAAGAGCTACCCCAAGGCCAAACGTTTCACGCACATATTATACGTGGCGAGCCACTAATCGCATTTATCGTCATCATCCCAACCGTACATACACGCCTGGATCGGATAAGTGCAGATATCGAAGGCCAAGGCAAAGGGCGTGGCGAGGATCTTCACCAGGACATTGTCCGATAGGGCCTCCCCGCCGCTCGCTCGAATCGAACTCGATCCGTCCCCATCCTCCTGAATCGAACCACCCCAAACCGCGGTCGTCATGCAACCGGTGAGGGTCGGCACGATCAACGCGATGCACAAGATGGTGGAGCACAACTTCCCGGGACTTTCAGACATGTGAGTATTCTGCCAAGAGGTGGGAGTTCGTGCGACCGATGCGAAGTGCTCGCGCTTTGAACAGCCCCCTCCATTGTGCTTTTGAGCCACTCGTGGGAGAATCCTGGCACGAGACTACTGATAACCGCCGGCCTGTTGCTCTCCCTCGCCGTGTCCGCCACGGCCGCGGGTGATGACTTCGTCCGCGAAAATAAAAATGGCTCTTCAGAGGAATCAGTGGGTCGTTTTCGGGCGGAAGGCCACAGATAACTGTCCACGATGGTCAAGGCCGTGGACAGCCAACGCAGCGTGGAAAACTCCCTGGCTTTGATGAGCCGGACCTTCCCACCCCGCTACCTGACCACAGCCTTGTCCATCGCTCATGACTGGAATGGGCGACCTGGCGGTCCTCGTTGAAGCAACAACGGGGCCGATCTGTTGACACCCAAAAACTATCCCAGCAAACGGAAAACATCCTGACGTCAAACGGTGCAAATGAGAGTATTCAAGAACCAACCCTCACCGCCAAAAATCAGGATGCTTCTCAAGACTATTCTCAATCGCATCGAAAGGCACCCCTCCTTCGTTTACGGGACCCCCGAATTTGAGGGCGATACGCTTTTCGTTCCAATTCAGGCGCGCAGTAATGCCAGCCCTGCTTGCTCTGGCTGTGGTAAACGCGGCAGCGTTTACCACACAGCTCGCCAACTGCGGCTCTTTTAATTCGTTCCCCTTTGGGGCATCGCTGTCTTCTTTGTCTGCGCGATGCGCAGGGTCAATTGCACCTCTTGCGGCGTCAAAGTCGAGACGGTTCCTTGGGCCCAGGAAAAAGTCCCATCACGACATCCTTTGCGTGGTTCCTGGCTCGTTGGGCCAAGCGAATGAGTTGAAAGGAGACCGCGCAGGCATTCCGCACATCCTGGGAGAGTGTCTTTCGCTCGGTCCAAATGGCCGTTTCGTGGGGTTTAGCCCATCGCGATCTCTCCGATGTGAAAGCCATCGGGGTTGGCGAGGTCCTGTGGCATCGAGGTTATAAGTACCTCACAGTCGTGTATGAAATCAGTGCGGGCTGCAAGCGCCTGCTCTGGGTCGGCAAGGACCGCAAGGAGTCTACTCTCAACGCGTTCTTTGACTCCTTTGGCGACTACGCTAAGAATCTGGAATTTATCTGCAGCGACATGTGGAGGCCCTACCTCAAGGTCATTGCTCAGCGCGCATCGTCGGCCGTCCATGTTCTCGATCGGTTTCATATCATGCCCATGTTGAGCAAGGCCATCGACAAGGTGCGGCCTGAGGAGGTAAAGAAACTGGAAGCTGACGGCTACGATCCCGTGCTGAAACGGTCCCGTTGGCTCCTGCTCAAGCGCCCCGAAAACCTGACTGAGAAGCAATCCGTGGCTCTGGCGTCCTTGCTGGAATATAATCTCAAGAGCGTCAAGTCTTACTTGCTCAAAGAGGAGTTCCAGCAGCTTTGGGAATATTCTCACCCCGCCTGGGCGGGCAAGTTCATGGACTCGTGGTGCCGAAAAGTCATGCGCTCAAGGATCGAGCCCATGAAGAAAGTCGCACTCACTCTGCGTCGCCACGAAGGGCTCATTCTCAACTGATTTCGGGCTCGCGCCGAGATTTCGGCCGGCTCTGTGGAGGGTCTGAACAACAAACTGAAACTCACGTTCAGAAAGTCATACGGCTTCAGAACATTCGATGCGGCTGAAACGGCCCTCTATCACGCAATGGGCAAGCTTCCAGAGCCGCAAAGTACCCACAGATTCTGCTGAGGAGGCATAAAAATAGGGACCGCAAGGACCCGCTGGAACGCAAGGCCCCACCGGCCCTGCAAGTCACCGACTGGATGAACAAGGACGGCAAACCGCTGACCCTCAAGTCATTGCGCGGCAAGGTCGTCGTGCTCGACTTCTGGGGAACCTGGTGAAGCCCCTGTCGCTCGGCGCTACCGAAGCTCAAGGAAATGAGCCAGCGCTGCGCGGACCAGGGTCTGGTCATCATCGGTGTTCACACAAGCAAAGGCGGGAAAAAAATGGCGGAGATGGCAAAGAGTTCTGCCATTCCCTACCCCCTCGCCGTCGACTCCAACAAGGTCACGAAGGCCACATTCGCGGTAGATCGTTACCCCGACTACTACCTCATCGAACGCGCCGGCAACCTGCGCGTGGCCGATCTATCGAATGGGGATCTGGAGCGCGCCGTGAAGGTGCTGCTCGCGGAGAAGGCCGGCGATGCCCTGCATCCTTCCCTGGCAAAGGCCTCGGCCAAAGCCAAGCAAAAGGACAAGCGACTGCTCGCCATGTGGGGCTCGACCACCGACGTAGCTTCGATCCTAAAGTTCGCAAAGACCACAAAAGGCCTGCGCAAGTTGATCTACAACGAATACGAGATCATTCACCTGACCCTGGCGGACCGCCCGTTGCTAGCCAAGGCCCACGGCATCACGACCGATGGCCCTACCCTGGCCGTGCTCGACGCGGATGGCAAACTGCTGCAGACCAAGTCGGCTACAGATTTGACCGGTGAGCTGTATGCCAATTGGCTCGAGCAAAATTGGTCCCCGTCAAGGATGCTGAAGTGCTCTGGGCCAACGCCCTCAAAAAGGCCGAAGCCAGCAACAGGCGAGTCCTCGTGCACCTGGGTGCACCCAGGTGAGGCTGGTGCCTCAAGTTTGAGGAGTTCCTCAAGCGACCCGCCACCGCAACGCCGATGGCCAAAGATTACGTGCTGCTCAAGATCGACACCGAGCGCCACAAGAACGGGGCTGAGGTTGCCATGCGCATCCGTGGCACCGACAAGGACAGCATTCCCTGAATGGCCATCACCGATTC
>JAAETM010000490.1 GCA_024228395.1 bacterium
AGCGGGTGCCCAGGATTGATATGGAGTTGCTTTAGACCAGCGAAACCGTCCTGGTAATGGTTGCTCGATTGGCAGCCGGCAAAGATGAGAAGCAAGGGAACAAAAAGGGTGGCTATTAGTCCGGTGTTGAATTGATGCATGATTGTATTAGGGCGATGCAACCGGGGATCTACGGGTCTGATGGGCCGCACTTAATCCGCCTAGAGCGAGCGAAGGGGAGAACCGTTCCGGTCACGGATGTGGCGATTGATAAGAAATCTCACTTCGACAAGACCTCACCCTAGCAAAAGCAACACAGGGCGGGCAGACCTTCCCAAATCAATCGATTTGCGTTGGAGCGAAAGGCAATCGCCGAGCTGACTCATCAAAAAACCCACAATCCATGGCAGCATGAGTCCGAGGGCACAGGCGATGAATGCTGGGAAGGCGGCTAGAAGAGGAGCATGGGTTAGGCTGAAGTGGGGATGCCAGTGAAGCAACGGAATGGGCTAAGGCCATTGTCGCAGCCGCCCCGGACGTGCTCCCGCGGGAACTCGCGCTAGAAGGCCCAGCCGATGCGAAGTGTTACGGCGTTGCCATCCAGATCGAAACCGCCGTACTCCAAGCTCGATTCATGGAGAAAGCGCACATCGAGTCCCATGAACACGTGATCTGAAACCGGGGCGTCGACGCCGACATGCAGGTACGCACCACTGTCCAGATCGGAGCCCGACTGCCCCACAAGCAGGGCGATGCTGTTGTCGCGATCGCTGTAGAACAGCGATAGCCCCGCGCCGAAATATGGGCGAAGCGAACCATCAGCCATGACCAGTGTCTTGCGTACACCGAAGGACAGCTCGGTGCTCTCGAAGTCGGTGTCCCCAGTGATCGGTACCACCTTGGACTCTCGGTGGTGGCGCAGTGACAACTCGTAGCCGATCGGACTGTCGCTGCCCTGGGCGACCCATTCCATGCCCAAGATGGTTGGTTCATCCATGCTGCCCAGCGTCAACTACATTGCCCCATCGTGTTGCCTCACGTAAAAATGTTACCGAGCATCCTCATGGGAATGTTACCGGGGGTCCGAGCGTGTTTGCGGCCTAGGGCTCCAGAGGCGAGGGGCCCCGGGCCAGAGCAAAGCTCTGGTGTGGGCTCGACCCGACCCACCTCCGGTGGGTCACCCCCGCGGGGGTGCGCGCTTGAGACCGCTTCTCAATTAGGTATTGGGCGTACATCTCCATCGGATACAAGAGCCTCGGGTTGCTGAGGCACCTCAGAGTCCACAGGGGATCGAGTTGCTGCGGAGGACTTGGGAGGGTCCGGATCCACGAAAATCAGTTGGCGAGCTGCATGGGCTCGCCACAGCTTGACACGCCGCTGGAGCGTTCGGATCTGCCCCGGTTTGTAGACGCCTGGATATTTCTTCTGAAGCCGGTC
>JAAETM010000491.1 GCA_024228395.1 bacterium
CTGCCCGGCGGTCAATTCCTAGAGACCGCTACCCAGAACAAGGAAGGCCATTCCCATGCCTAAAGTGTTTGAATTCCTGCGCGCTTTTCAGCGTGCGATCAAGAGCCGCAAGCAGTCCCCCGTTTCCCAAGGCGGCGTGGATCTGATCCTGGATGGACGCACCGCGATTGCGACCCTGGAAGCTGGATTGGCTGAGGCCTGTTGTACCGGCGGTGCCCAGTCGGTCGAGGCCGGAGTGCGGGTTTGGTTTGACCAACAATTGGCTGCCAGGGAGGGAGACGACTCTCTTTCGGTGGTGCAAACCGCTGGCCCGCGTGCGGCCTTTGCCGCGGCCCGTGGACTTTCCCTGAGCGGATCCCGTGCGGTGCTCTTCCTGGGCGGCAAGGATGTGTTGAGTGTCGCCGACCAAGCGCGCAACGCCGCCGGGGAGCACCTTCCCCTGGTGGTTTATCTGCTGGGGCAACCCGCCGCTGGAAGCTTGCAAGGTTTCGTTCAATTCTGCGCTCGCAACGTTCAAGAGGCCGTGGACTTGGGTTTGGCCGCGCGTTTGGTGGCGGAACAGGCCCTCGTGCCCGTGTTTGTTGTGCTCGATGAATGCTCGGTGGCTACCTCCGTGCAGAATGTCAATCTGCCCACTCCCGAGCAGGTACAGAATCTGCTGGGCCAGGCTCAGGATCGCGTTGAATGCGCTAGCTCCGCCCAGATGCAACTCTTCGGCGCCAAGCGTGTCCGCGTACCCGCTCGGTTCGACTTGGAACGTGGCATGTTGAGCGGAGCCCGGGGCGCGGAGTTTGATCGACTGGGCGCCGTCTCGGAGCGCGCTTTTATGGGGACCGATACGGAGTCCGCCGTCGCGCGTGGTTTGCAGCGCGTGGGCGAGCTCACCGGGCGTCCGCTTTCCGCATTCAGCAGTTTCATGGTCGAGGGAGCGAAGACCTTGTACTTGGCTCAAGGTGCTGTGATCGAAACGGTCGAACGCATCGCCAAGCTCAACGGCGAAACGGGGGATGCGAACGAAGCTGGAATCGGCGTTGTCGGATTGCGCCAGGTCACGCCCTTGCCGGTGGATCTTCTCGATTCCCTGGCGGGACGTTCTCAAGTCATCGTGCTGGAAGGAAACGATCCGGGCCACGACCGCGGTTGCCTTTCGACCGCCCTGCGGGCGGAGATGGCCCGCGCCATCGAAAATGGTCGGCACAATACGGGCTCCAACGCTACCGCGTGGAGCACCCAGGACCTGCCACGCGTGAAAACCGCCTACATCGCCGATGGCGAGGTGAATGCGTGCGATCTGCAGGCGCTGGAATCGGAAGCGCGCAGCGTTGTGCGCTTGAGCGTGGGGGCTGGAGCGGATGCTTCCGCATTCCCCAAGCGGCAAGTCTTGCTGGATCGATTGGAGCGGGACTATCCCGCTGCCAGCGCATTGGGGTTGGTGCCCAGCCCCTGCACGCGCCCGGACTTTGGGCAGTGGTTCCGTTTGGGAGTGCAAGATGAAGCTCTCAGCGCTTCCATGATCGGCTTGGTTGGTGGCGTCATGGGTGGTCGGATTCGCAGCCGTGTGGGCGGCGAGGACTTCGACAGCGTGGCCTTTGGCGATGCCGAATTGCGACACCAGGACGGTTCTTTGCCGGTGGATGCCCTGTTCGTTTCCGATACCAGCATCCTGACCAAAGAGTTCCTGGTGCAGCGCCTCAATTCCGGTGCGAAGGTCTTCTTTGCGGGCCACGGCACGGACCCCGTTGAACTCGATGCTGGTTTTGTGGAGCACTACAGGTCCCGGGGCATTCAACTGTACGGAGGCCTCGTTTCAGAGGACGCCGCCGAGCAGATGGAACTGTCGATCGGTGGATTCTTGGCCCTGCTGGACAGCGGCGATCGCGACGTTCCCCTGCGCAAGGCGCTTTCCATCCGGGATCAGCAGCTAAGTGGCAAATCCGAACATGAAGTCATCGCCATGCTCGAAGCCATGGAGCGTGGCCACGAAGGCTTGAAGTCCCTTGAGGCTGTCGCCCTCGATGCTGGGCAGGTCGAAAAACGCAGCGCTCCCGACAAGCTGGCTGAGCAAGCCCAGGGCAGCGACGTTGGACTGGAAAGTTTGGCACGCTTTTGGGGCGAGACTGGAATCGTTCACGGCAGTACAACCGAAAGCCTGACCCCCGAACCGCGTCTGGCCATGCGTGGCCTGCCCCCGCTTTCCGCAGCCTTCCGGGATCTCTCAGCGCATCGCAAGGGTTTGCCCGTTTTCGATCCTGCGGCTTGCTCCGATTGTGGAGACTGCTGGACCGTGTGCCCCGATGGCGCCATAGCGCCCGTGGCCCTGGACTGGACTTCCATTTTGGATGCCGGTTTTGCCATGGCCAAGGACCGCGGGGCCGGTGTGGATGCCCTGCGCCCCGCTATCGGCAAGCTGGCCAAGCAAGCCACCAAGTTGATGGGGAAGGGGGACGCTGGAAACCTAGCGGGACCTATTCTTCAAACCGCATTCGACGACCTGATCGATCGTTTGGCTTCCAACGAGGAGCGGCGTGACGCCCTGACCTCCGCCTTTGCGGGCGTATTGGTCGAAGTGAAGGACTTGCAGGTCGCCCGCACGGCGGCATGTTTCGACCGGGGCGAGGAGATCTTCTCGTTGGCGATCAACCCTTCCACCTGCAAGGCGTGCGGTGCCTGCGTGCAAGCGTGTGATGGCCAAGGCCTCAGCAGCGCACCCCAAACACCCGAGCGACTGAGCTCGGCACGCGAGACCTATCGGTTGTGGGAGAACCTGCCCGATACCGCAGGCTCGACCGTAGCCCGCTTGATCGAGGACCCCGATGTGGGCCGCGCCGCAGCGATCCTGATGTCGCGCCATTGCCTCTTGGCCATGTCGGGCGGCACCTCCGCCGAACCCGGTTCCGGCGAGCAACTGGCCTTGCGCCATGCCATGGCCGCCACCGAGTTCCACCTTCAACCCGCCCTGTTGCGGCGCGTGAAGGAGGTCGACACCTTGATCGAGAAGGTGCGCGAACAGGTTCGCGAATGTTTGATCGAAGCCTTGCCCGACGGCGACGCCGGCGCGCTCGAATCTGCATTGGCCGCTGGCTGTGATCGCCATGTGGACATCGCTGATTTCCTGGCCGGCGCCAGTTCGAAAGGACAGGGCAAGACCGTGGACCGCGTGCGCATCGAGCGTCTGCACCAGTTGCAGCAGCGCCTGACCGATCTGCGCGACCGCTTGGTGTCCGGTGCCAGTGGCTCGGGGCGTGCGCGCTCCAGTTTGGTCATCGCCGATGGTGCCATCGCCGATTGGGCGGCCGCTTTCCCCTACAATCCCTTCCCGATGCCCGTCGTTGTGGACGACAGTGGCGAGGCCGCAGACCTGGCCCGGGGATTGATCGAAGGCCAATTGCGCGCGGTGGTCGAAGACTTCCGTGTGCAGCGCTTGGCC